>NZ_JABEMA010000227.1 GCF_013004605.1 Pseudokineococcus marinus | reverse complement strand
GGCCGGGGCCGGGGGACGCGGTCGCCTTCGCGGTCGTGGGCGCGGGCACCCGCCGCGCGCGGGGGGCGGGAAGCGCCCAGAGTGGTACGAGGAGGTCGCCCGCACCGGGGAGGCCCGACGACGACGCCACCGGAGGCGACACCGTGACCGACACGTCGACGACCGGCACGACCAGCACGACCGACCCCCGCCCCGTGTCCGTCCGGGCGATGGAGGCGGTCGAGGGCGCGACGTGGCTCGACAAGACCGTCGACGTCGAGCAGCGGCTCGTCGAGAAGGCGCTCACGGCGACGCCGGGGCTGCTCGGGCTCCTGCGCGGCAAGGGCGTCGGGCACGCCGTCCACCCGCCGATGACCGACGTGCCGATCGGCGCGTGGCTCTCGGCGTCCGCCCTGGACCTCGTGGGCGGACGCGCCGCCCGGCCCGCCGCGCGACTGCTCGTGGGCCTGGGCTGCGTCGCGGCGCTGCCGACGTTCGCGACCGGCAGCGCGGAGTGGGTCGGCCTGCGCGAGGGCGACAAGCGCGTCGGGTACGTGCACGCCGTCGCCAACGGCACGTCCTTCGCGATGTACGCCGCGTCGTGGTGGGTGCGCCGCCACGAGCGCCAGCACGGCCTCGGGGTGGTCCTGGCCCTCGGGGCCGGGGCGGTCGCCGGGATCGGGGGCTACCTCGGCGGGCACCTGTCCGTCGCCCGCGACATCGGCTCGCGGGACCCCGCCTACGCGGGCGACCCGACCTCCCGCGAGCCCGTCAGCCCGCACCGGGTCTGACGTCCGCCCCCGGTGCCGGGTCCGGCACCGGGGGCGACACCGGGGCTGTCGGCCGTCCCGTCCCGGTCCGCCGGGTCGGGACGGGACGGGTCCGCCGCTCGGCGACGCCCCTACTGGTAGGAGACGAAGTCGGGCATCGGCTCGACGGCCATCGTCTCCGCCGGCGTCATCGTCGGGGTGTCCTCGTCGTAGAAGTTCTTCCAGCCCCAGCGCATGCCCTCGGGCGCGTCGGTCTGCAGCGCGCGGTAGGTGTCGAGCTTCTGCCCGGGCGTCCCGTGCCCGTCGGCGTGGACGAGCGGGACGAGCTCGTCGTGCGACATGTCCAGGCGCTCGCGGTCCACGATCATCCGGGTCTGGAACTGGTGGAGCAGGAAGACCTTGGGCGGCAGGTCCTCCTCCCGCACCAGCTCCGCCAGCCAGTCACCCACGGCGTTGACCTCGTCGACGCCGACCTGGCCCACCTGCCGCAAGTGCCGCTGGTCGGGCTCGAGCCGCCACTCCGGGTCGAGGGCGAGCCCGACGCCCGGGTAGGTGAGCAGGTCCTCGTAGCGCTGCGCCTGCGTGAGGAAGTCGGTGCGGCCCGGCTGCAGGTCGAGGACGACGTAGACACCCGCGTCGGCCGCGGCCTCGATCCACGGCCGGACGACCTCCGGGTCGAGCTCCTGCGAGTAGTCGCCGTCGTCGCCCGCCGACGCGGAGGCGACGGTGGTGATGATCTCGAAGGTGGGGACGACGGGGTCCTCGACGAGGTCGTCGTACTCGGCGGCGACCTCCTTCGCGCGCTCGACGGCGGCGTCGACGTCCTGCTCGCCCATGACGCCGAGCGAGGGGGTCCCCGGGGAGCCGTAGAGGGCGATCATGTGGCGTCCCGGGAAGGGAACCTGCCCGCCGCCCGGCAGCTGGTAGCCGGTCTCGACGACGTCCATGCGCTGGGCGAGGCGGTCGGTGTCGCCGAAGTCCGGCGACAGCGCGAGGACCGACGCGGGGGGCGCCGCCGAGGCGCTCTCGACGAGCGCGCCGTCCGCGCGCGGGTCCCCGCCCGGGACCTCCTCGACGCTCGCCCCTGCGGCGCGCGCCGTCGCGGCGGGCGCGGGCTCCGGCGTCCTGCACGCCGCGGCCGGCCTCGGCAGCCCGGTGCTCAGCGTCCACGCCGTCGCCAGCGGGTGGCCGCAGCGGTCCTTCACGGCGTCGGTGCAGCCGTGGTTCGTCGTCGTGGGGCTCGTCGCCGCGGCGCTCGAGGTGCGCCTCGAGCCCGGCGCCCTGCTGCCCCTCCCCTGGACGCTGTGGGCGGGCGCCGTCGTCGCCGCCGCGGTCGGGGTCGCGGCGGGCGAGCTGCTCGTGCGGCGCCTGCCCGCCTCGGCGGCTCGCACCGGCCTCCTCGTGCTCTCGGTGCTCGGCGCCGCGAGCATCACGCTCGAGGGGCTCGTCGGCGTCCTCAGCGGGTGAGTGGGCGCCGTCGACCGGCGGTCTGTCAGGCGGTCTGCGACCGCGGCGTCGTCAGGCGGTCTGCGACCGCAGGACGAGCACGGCGATCGAGACGACGAGCAGCACTGCGGCCGGCGCGACGTTCCGGTCGCCCACGCGCAGGTGCGCCACGAGCGCGAAGAGGAAGTAGAAGGTGAGCCCGGCGGCCGCCAGCGCACCGATCCAGGCGATGCCGATGCCGACGAGGAGCCCCACCGCCGCGGCGATCTCGACGTAGGCGAGCCCCCGCACGAGCGTGTCTGAGGCCCCGACGGTGCGCATCGTCCGCATGATCGTGCGGTCCTGCACCAGCTTCCCCCGGGCGGAGAACGCGACCACCGCGGCGAGCAGGACCGACAGCACGACCGTGGCGACGAACACCGGACCTCCTCGCGGCCCACGCACCCTGCGCGGCCGGGCACAGCCTCTCGCCTGCGGGCCTCCGCGCGCCAGGCGGTGGGCGCGGCTGCCAGCGACAGCGGCCGCGGAGTTCGAGGGCCGACACGCCGTCCGCCGCCCCTCGACGTCCGCGCTCGTGCTCGGTGGTGGACCTCGTGGGGCGGCGCGCCTCGGTGGTGGAGGGCGTGGGACGGCACGCCGACGTCGAGCCCACGGAGTCCACCAGCGCCGGCGGCGACCCACGAAGTCCACCACCAGCACGCCCGGACGGCGCCACGCCCGTGACGTCGCGGCCCCGACGCCGGCGGCCGCGGACTGCGAGGGCCGAGGCGCCGTCCACCGGCCCTCGTCGTCCGCGCTCGTGGCGACGTCGCGGCGCGCCGCCCCTCGTAGTCCGCGCCCGTCCCGCCACGCCGCTCGGCGTCGTCGCTCGTCGTCGCTCAAGGCGGCGGCCGACGTGCCGAAGGAGTTGCTGGGCGTGAGGAGACCGCGGAGCACCTCACCCACCCGTCGCGGCGCGTCGCGCCGCGGGTCGACTGCGCGCCGCGTCGAGCACCGGAGGCCCCATGAGCGCCGACCCCACCTGCCGCACGCCCGGTGGTGGCCCGCGGCGTCCCCCCGTGCTGCAGTGGATCTACGACCAGCGGACGCGCAGCAAGATCGTCGCGACGGCGCTGCTCGGCGCCCTCGTGGCCCTCGGCGTCGGCGCGGTGGGGCTCACGGCGTCAGCCCGGGCGAGCGAGCAGGTGCAGCGCCTCTCCGACGACGACCTTCAGCGCATCGGCGCCATCGGCGACATGCGCGGCCTGCTCGGCGACGAGCGGGTAGCGGTCCGGGACGCCGTCATCGCCGTGGACCGCGCCGGAGCCGAGGCGGCCCTCGACCGTGTGGGGGAGGTGCAGCAGCGCTTCGACGCCATCGCGGCGGAGGTCCGCGCCGGTGACCTCCCGGCCGATCAGCGCACCGCGCTCGACGAGGCCGTCGCCGGCTTCGACGGCTACGTCGACCTCGTCGAGACGACGCTCGGCCCGCTGGCCGTGGCCGGTGACGACGAGGCCTGGCTCGCGGCCAACGACGAGCAGGTCGCCCCCCTCATCGAGGCGACGAGCGCCGCCGTCGACGAGCTGCGCGCGGACGTCCTCGCCGAGGCCCGCGCCACGGCCGAGGACGTCGCCGAGGAGCAGCGGCTGGTGCAGGTGCTCGTCGCGGTGATGGTCGTCGGCGGGACGGCGCTCGCCGTCACCGCGGCGGTCCTCATCTCCCGCGGCATCGAGGGCGGCATGCGCGACGTCCGCGACGTCGCCCTCGCCCTCGCGGACGGCGACCTCACGAAGGCCAGCGGGTACGGCAGCCGCTGCGAGCTCGGCGAGATGAGCGCGGCGATGGACACGGCCGTGCAGAACCTCCGCGGTGTCATGCGGGAGGTCGCGGCCTCGGCGGACGCCGTCGCCGCCTCCTCGGACGAGCTGTCGAGCTCCTCGGCGCGCATCGCGGAGTCCTCGGAGGCCACCAGCGGCCGCGCCACCGTCGTGTCGTCCGCGGCCGGCGAGGTGACGCGCAGCGTCGTGACGGTCGCGTCGTCCTCGGAGCAGATGGGCGCGTCGATCCGCGAGATCAGCAGCAACGCCAACGAGGCCGCGCGGGTGGCCGCCGAGGCCGTCCGCGCCGTCGCCGACACGAGCGCCACCGCGGTGCGCCTCGGCGAGTCCAGCCAGCAGATCGGCGAGGTGGTCAAGCTCATCACCTCGATCGCCGAGCAGACCAACCTCCTCGCGCTCAACGCGACCATCGAGGCGGCGCGCGCGGGCGCGGCCGGCAAGGGCTTCGCCGTCGTCGCCGCGGAGGTCAAGGACCTCGCGCAGGAGACGGCCCGCGCCACCGAGGGCATCGCCCGCCAGGTCGACGGCATCCAGGGCGACACCGCCGGCATCGTCGACGCCATCGGGCGCATCGGCGCCGTCATCGAGCAGATCGACAGCTTCCAGACCTCCATCGCCTCCGCGGTGGAGGAGCAGACGGCGACGACGAACGAGATGGTCCGCTCGGCCACCGAGGCCGCCTCGGCGTCCGCGGAGATCGCCGCGACCATCGAGGACGTGTCCTCGGCGGCGGCCGTGACCTCCGACTCCCTCACGCAGACGCGCACGGTCGTCGACGGCCTCGCCCGCCGCGCCGCCGTCCTGCGCGGCACGGTCAGCCGGTTCACGTACTGAGCCGCGCGACGGTCACGACGGCGCCCGGCGTGGCAGCCCCGCTGCGGCGCCGCGGCGGCCGAGGGTCGGGCGTGCCCTCGTCCTCCCGCTCCCGCGGCGCGGTCCTCG
>NZ_JABEMA010000226.1 GCF_013004605.1 Pseudokineococcus marinus | reverse complement strand
GCCCCGACCGGCCGCGCCGTCCTCGGTCTCGTCCTGGGCGCGAGCGTGCCCCCGCGGGCGCCCGGCCGCGACCGCACGGCGCCGGGCCTCGGACCGGCCTCGGACCTCGGGCCCCACGGGCCCCGGACCGGGTCCCGGACCGGGACCCGGGACGGCGCGCCGGGCGGACCGCGGCGCGCGCGGTGCTCCCGCCGTGCTGGACTCTGCCCGTGGCCGTCGCCTTCACGCCCTCGCCGCGGCCGACCGTCGGCGTCGAGTGGGAGCTCGCGCTCGTCGACCGGACGTCGCGCGACCTCGTCAACGCGGCGGACGCCGTCCTCGCGGGCGTGCGCTCCGCGGGCTCGCTCGCCCCGGGCCGGGTGACCGGCGAGCTGCTGCGCAACACCGTCGAGGTCGTCAGCGGCGTCTGCGAGAACGCCGACGCGGTGGCCGCGGACCTCGGCGAGGCCGTCGCGGCGGTGCGGGCCGCGGCCGAGCCCCTCGGCGTCGAGCTCGCCTGCGCCGGCACCCACCCCTTCGGCCAGTGGTCCACCGACCAGCTGGCCGACGGCGAGCGCTACGCCGAGCTCATCGAGCGCACGCAGTGGTGGGGCCGGCAGATGCTCATCTGGGGCCTGCACGTGCACGTGGGCCTCGACTCCGCGGACAAGGTCTTCCCGGTGCTCGGCGCGCTGCTGCACAAGGCGCCGCACCTGCAGGCGCTGACGGCGTCCTCGCCCTTCTGGACGGGCGTCGACACGGGCTACGCGAGCAACCGGGCCATGATGTTCCAGCAGCTGCCGACGGCGGGCCTGCCGTTCGCCTTCGAGCGGTGGGAGGAGTACGAGGGCTTCGTCGACGACCAGCTGCGCACCGGCGTCATCGACGGCCTCTCCGACGTGCGCTGGGACATCCGCCCCGCCCCGCACCTCGGCACCCTCGAGGTGCGCGTGTGCGACGGCGTCCCGACCCTCGCCGAGCTGCGCGCGGTGACGGCGCTCGTGCACTGCCTCGTCGTCGACCTCGACCGGCGGCTCGTCGCCGGCGAGCGGCTGCCCTCGATGCCGCCGTGGCACGTCCAGGAGAACAAGTGGCGCGCCGCCCGCTACGGCCTCGACGCGGAGGTCGTCCTCGACGCGGCGGGGCGCGAGCGGCTCGTCACCGACGACCTCGCCGACCTGCTCGAGGACCTGCAGCCCGTGGCGCGCGACCTGGGGTGCGTCGACGCCCTCGGCGCGGTCGAGCAGATCACCCGCACCGGGGCGAGCTACCAGCGCCAGCGCGCCGTCGCGGAGCGCTCCGGCGGGGACCTCGTGGCCGTCGTCGACGCGCTCGTCGGCGAGCTCCGCGACGGGGAGCCGCTCCGCGGCTGAGGGCCGGGCGGCTCTGCGACGGGCCCGACCCCGCGACGGGCAGGGCGCCGCGCCCCTGCCCACCACCGGACCACCACCCGGGCCACCACCGGGCCACCACCGGGCGCGCCCGCGGGCGTGGCCAGCGGGCGTCCCGAGGTCCGCCGGGCGACGATGGGCAGATGACCGACGTCGACCCCGATGCCCTGCGCGCCGGGCTCGCGCGGCTGCAGCAGCTGGCCTCCGCCGCCGAGAGCGCGGACGCCGGCGCCGCCGACACCCTCGGCGACCTGCTGTCCGCCCTGAGCGCCGCCCTGCCACTCGCCTCCGCCGGCCTGATGCTCCGCGACGCCGACGGGCGGCTGTCCTGCGTCGCCTGGACGGGCTCCGCCACCCGCTCCCTCGAGCGCGCCGAGGACGAGACGACCTCCGGGCCCGCCACGGACGCCCAGGTGCTGGGGCGCTCCCGCGCCACCACGGACGTCCTCGTCGACCCGCGGTGGCCCTCGCTCGGGCCGGCGATCGCCGCCCGGCCGGTCGAGGGCGCGCTCGGCGAGCAGTCCTCCGACGGGGTGGGCAGCGGGCTCGAGGGCGGCGTCGACGCCGGCTCCGGCCGCGGCGTGCCCACCGACGACGCGGCTCCCGGCTCGCCGCCGCCCGTGGACGGCTCCGGGTCGCCCCGCGCCGTCGCCACCGTCCCGGTGTCCGTCGCCGGCGGCCCCGTCGGCTGCCTCGTGGCCGTCCGCGAGGAGGCGGTCGCGTGGGAGCCCGAGCAGCTCGACGTCCTCGAGTCCGCCGCCCGCGTGGCCGCGGGCCTGCTCGCGAGCGCCGCGGCGGCGGAGAGCACGAGCCGGCTCGCCGAGCAGCTCCAGCACGCCCTCGACCACCGCGTCGTCGTCGAGCGCGCCGTCGGCTACCTCATGGCCCAGCAGCAGGTCGACGCCACGGACGCCTTCGGGGCGCTGCGGCGCACGGCCCGCTCCGCGCGGCGGCGCGTCGCCGACGTCGCCGAGTCGGTGCTCGCCCTCGGGGGCCTCGAGGCGGCGGCCGACGCCGTCCGGAGCACGCCCGCCTGAGGACCCCGGCCCCGCCGCGCGGCCCGCTCGTCCCTCCGACGGGCGGGCGCCGCGGCGGGCGGACGGCGGCCTCGGGCAGGATCGAGCGCGTGGACGACCCTGACGACGCCCCCAGCGCCCCCGTCGACCCCTTCTCCGGCGACCTGCCGCCCGTGGACCTGACGGGCCGCAGCTTCCTCAAGGAGCTCGACCACTCACCGGAGGAGTGGGCGGCGCTGCTCGAGCTCGCCGCCCGGCTCAAGGCCGAGCGCCGCGAGGGCCGTGCGCGCCGGCGTCTCGAGGGCCGCGCCGTGGCCCTGCTCTTCGAGAAGACGAGCACGCGCACCCGCGCGGCCTTCGAGCTGGCGGCCGCGGCGCAGGGCGCGCACACGACGTACCTCGACCCGGCGGGCTCCCACCTCGGCCACAAGGAGTCGGTGGAGGACACCGGTCGGGTCCTCGGGCGCCTCTACGACGGCATCGAGTACCGCGGCGCCGCGCAGGCCACCGTCGAGCTGCTCGCGGAGGTCTCCGGCGTCCCCGTCTGGAACGGGCTGACGGACGAGTGGCACCCGACCCAGTCCCTCTGCGACGCCCTCACGATGGCCGAGCACTCGCCCCGGCCGCTGGCCGAGACGTCCTTCGCCTTCCTCGGCGACGGGCGCGGCAACGTCGCGGCGTCCCTCCTCGCGATGGCGGCGCTGACGGGCATGGACGCCCGCGTGGTGGCCCCCGAGCCGCTCCAGCCGTCCGCGGAGGTGCTCGCGGCCGTCCGGGAGACCGCGCGCACCACCGGCGCGCGCCTCACCGTCACCGACGACGTCGCCGCCGGCGTGCGGGGCGCCGACTTCGTCCACACCGACGTGTGGGTCTCCCTCGGCGAGCCCGAGAGCGCGTGGGACGAGCGCATCCCCCTGCTGGCGCCGTACCGCGTCGACGCCGCCGTCCTCGCCGCGACGGGCGTCGACGACGTCCGCTTCATGCACTGCCTGCCCGCCTTCCACGACCTCGGGACGTCGCTCGGCCGCGCCGTCCACGCCCGCCACGGCCTGACCGAGATGGAGGTGACCGACGAGGTCTTCCGCGGCCCCGCGTCGGTCGTCTGGGACCAGGCGGAGAACCGCCGGCACACCATCGAGGCGGTCATGGTGGCCACCCTGGCGGGCACCGGCGCCTGACGACGCGCCCGGCGGCGCGGACCGCGTCCGCCCCCGGCGCCCCGGCACCGCGTAGGGTCGCCGCCGAGCACTCAGCGTGCATCGGGCCGGCGGGGCCTCCCCGCCGACCCAGCTCGACCGGCACCACCGCACCGACCGACACCACCCGACGAGGCGCCCCGCTCCCGGCGGGCGCCGAGAGACCGGCCGGCCCACCGGCCCGACCTGGAGGTCCCGCGTGTCCATCAACCGCAACGAGCTCGTCCAGAAGATCGCCGACAAGCTCGACGGCGACGTGTCCAAGGGCGACGTCGACAAGGTCATCGGCGGCTTCGCCGACGTCCTCACCGAGGCCGTGTCGCAGGGCGACAGCGTCTCGATCCAGGGCCTCATGAGCGTCGAGACCGTCGAGCGCGCCGCCCGCCAGGGCCGCAACCCGCGCACCGGCGAGTCCATCGAGATCGCCGCCACCACCGGCGTCAGCATCAAGGCCGGCAGCAAGCTCAAGGCCGCCGCCAAGGGCTGAGCCCCCCGCTCGCACCCGAGCGCTCCGACGGCGCCCGCCACCACCGCAGGTGGCGGGCGCCGTCGCGTCCGAGCAGGTCAGGCGCCCGCGGGGGCTCCCCGGGCCGTGCGGCGGACCCCGGCGTGTCACCGGCCCCGACCGGGCACGCGCGGTCATGCTGGGCACAGCCGGTGATCACCGGTGACGGACGATGACCGAGGAGCTGGGCGACGTGCCTCCTCCCCCCGCGACGACGCCGGTGCTGCGCGTGCGCCCGGCCGTGCCGTCGGACCTGGCGCGGACGGCGCGCTGGCAGTGCCGCCACCTGCCCCACGGCTTCTTCCCGTCGCTCGGCCGCGGCTTCGTCGCCCGCTGGCACGGCGCCCACCTCGACGCCCCCCACGGCGTCGCGCTCGTCGCCGAGCTCGTCGGGGGCTCGGAGGCCGTCCCGGTCGGCTTCCTCGTCGGTGCCACCGACCAGCGCGCGCTCGTCGCCGAGGTCGTCGCCCGCCACCGCTGGTCGCTCGCGGCCGCCGGAGCGCGGGCGCTGGGCCTGCGCCCCCGTGCCGCCCTGCGCTTCGTGCGGACGCGGGCGCGCCCCTACGCCCGGCGGCTCCTCGGCACGGGGGGTCGCGGGCCCGCGGACGCCGCGGCCGCGCCGCCGAGGAGCACCGACGACCGCGCGCCGGTCGCCGTGGTCGCCGCGGTCGTCGTCGCGCCCGCGGCGCGCGGCGCCGGGGTCGGCGAGGCCCTGCTGGAGGCCTTCGCCGCCCGTGCCCGCGCGGCCGGCACGACGACGGCCGAGCTCGTCACCCGCGCCGACGGCGGCGCCACCGCCTTCTACGAGCGCCTCGGGTGGGAGCGCGTCGCCGACCATCTGCGCGGAGTTGCCCGCCGCGATGGCGTCGTTGAGCGCTCCGGTGGTCTCCTCGACGCTGCCGGCGATGCCCCACCGGATGATCGAGTCCGTCAGCGCGCCGGTCAGGCCCAGGAC
>NZ_JABEMA010000225.1 GCF_013004605.1 Pseudokineococcus marinus | reverse complement strand
CGGGGGCCCGACGGCCGCGGGCGCCCTGCCGGGGCCTACCGCGCGGGCGCGCGCGGGACTACCGTCCGGCGCCGTGGGGAACGCGCAGGCGACGACCGCACCGCCGACCGGGACCGGCACGGGCACGGCGGCGCTGCCGCCCGCGCCCCCGACCGTCCACGAGCGGCCCCGGCACGACCACGCGGACCTCGAGGCCCACCGCCGCGAGCTCACGGCCCACTGCTACCGGATGCTGGGCTCCGCGGTCGACGCCGAGGACGCCGTCCAGCAGACGATGGTGAGGGCCTGGCGCGGTCTCGACCGGTTCGACGGGCGGGCCAGCCTGCGCACGTGGCTCTACCGCATCGCCACCAACGTCTGCCTCGACGAGCTCGCCGGCGCGAAGCGGCGGGCCATGCCGGTGGACGTCTCCGCGGCGCCGTCCGAGCCCGTGGTCTCGTCCCTGGGCGCCCCGCTCGAGGAGTCGGTCTGGCTGACGCCGGCGCCGTCGGCCCGCGTGCTGCCCGAGGGCGACCCCGCCGACGTGGCGGTCGCCCGCGAGCAGGTCCGGCTGGCCTTCGTCGCCGTCCTGCAGCACCTGCCGCCGCGCCAGCGCGCCGTCCTCCTGCTGCGGGAGGTGCTGCGGTGGTCCGCCGAGGAGGTCGCCGACCTCCTCGGGACGACGACGGCGTCCGTCAACAGCGCCCTCCAGCGCGCGCGGGCCACCATCGCGGCCCGCGAGCCCCGGCCCGGCAGCCCCCTCGACGCGCTCGACCCGGCGCACGCCGAGCTCCTGCGGGCCTACGTCGCCGCCTTCGAGGCCTACGACATGGAGGCGCTGGCGCAGCTGCTGCACGCCGAGGTCGTGCAGTCGATGCCCCCCTACGCCCTGTGGCTGCGCGGGCCCGAGGACGTCGTCGCGTGGCACGTCGGCCCGGGTGGGGCGTGCCGCGGGTCCCGCCTCGTCCCCGTCGAAGCGAACGGCTCCCCCGCGCTCGCCCAGTACAAGCCCGACCCGGAGCAGCCCGGCGTGCGCCGCTTCTGGGCGCTGCACGTGCTGCGCAGCCGCGACGGCCGCGTCGGGGAGATCACCAACTTCCTCGACACCCGCACCCCGGCGGTCTTCGGGCTGCCGGAGCACCTGGAGGACTGACAACCCACGGCCTCGGAGGGCGGGGCGTCCAGCCCCTCAGGACGTCGGGGTCACGGCCTCCCGCGCCTCGGCCTCCCGTTCCCCCTCGTCCTCGAGGCCGCTCGCCAGGCCGCCGAGGAGCCGGCGCAGGCCCGTGACGACGGCGCCCGTCGCCTCCCGCGCCCGGCGGTCGGGCATCTCCAGCTCGGCGACCGCCTCCGACAGCTCCCGGACGCGCTGGCGCAGCAGTCCCACCTCGGCGGCGCGGGGCGTCGGCTCCTCGCCCATCGGGCGGACCGCCGCGGCGGCGGCGCGCAGGGCGCGGGCGGTCGGCGCCCGAACCTCCCCGTGGATGTCGAGGCCGGTGTCCCCCTCCGCGTGGACGTCGATGAGGAGGTCCGTGAGGTCGGCCGTCCGGGTGGCCACCGAGTCGAGGACGAGCGCCTCGCTGCGCTGGCGGTCGACGACGCCGCGCTCTCGACGGGCCCGGGCGTTGGCGCGCAGGGAGCGGCGCACGTCGAGCCCGCTCGCGCGCACCGACTGCAGGACGGGGTCGATGGCCCGGGCGCGGTCGCGCCACTGCGAGCTCGTGGGGGGGTCGTCGTCCTCGAGGCCGGCCGCCAGGTCGTCGAGCTGGTCGGCGAGGGTCGTCGCGAGCTGGGAGATCGCCCAGCTGCTCTGCGCCAGCGGCACCGTCGGGAGCAGGAGGTTGAGGAGCACCGCGAGGGTGGCGCCGAGGAGCGTCAGCCCCGTGTACGCCACCGCGTAGGTGAGGGGCTCCGTCGCCCCGATGACGAGCGTGAAGAGCGCGACGATCGGCACCCAGGAGCGCGCGGACCCGAAGACCGGCAGCCCCGCGACGACGATGCCCACGCCCACGACGGCCGGGACGAGGAGGACCGGGGCGGGGATGAGCGCCTCGAGCCCGACGGCGAGCGCGGCGCCCGCGATGATCGCGGCGACGCTGTACAGCGACTCCATGGTGGAGGAGCGCACGCTCGGGTAGGCGGCGACGACGGCGCCGAGCGGCGCGTAGTAGGGGTACTGCTCGGCGGGCGCGAAGGGCAGCCACAGAGCCACCTGCCACGCCAGCAGGGCGGCGACCGCCGCCTTGAGCGCCATCTCGCCCCGAGGCCAGCGCCCGGTCGTCAGGAGCCGGCGGAGGTCTCGCGGGTGCCGCACCTCGCCGCGGACGCGGCGGGCTCGTGCCAGGGCGTCCATCCGCCCAGCGTGGCAGCGGCCCCGCGCTCCGGCACGGCGACGGCTCGGTGGGGGCGGCGACCGCCGCAGCGGGGCGCCGGCCGGGAGGCGAGCGGGAGGTCGTGGGCGGCGCCGGTGTCGGTGCCGCCGCCTAGCGTCGTCGCGGCGGGTCCGGGCACGGGGCTCGCGGGCTCCCTCGGTCGAGGGCCGGACGACGGGGGTGGTGGGCGGGTGCCGAGCCGGTCGCCGCTGCGTCCGCCCGCCATGGGCCACCTCACGTGCCGCCGCGCCCGGGGGACGCACGTCGTCGACCTCTCGGGGTGCCGGTGGGTCGACCCGGCGCACCTCGTGGGGGTGGCCGCCCTCGCGGCCCGGCACGCCGCGGCCGGCGCGCGCCTGCGCGTCGTCGGGCCCTCGCGCCCCGAGCAGCGCCGCTACGCGGCGCGGATGCACCTGGGGCGCGTCCTCGACGAGCTGGGGGTCGAGCACGACCTGCACGACGTCGTGCCGGAGGCCGACCGCGCGCTCGACCTGCTCGAGGTCCGCCCCGTCGCCACCGAGGCCGACGCGCTGGCGCTCGCCCGGCTCGTGCACGCCCGGACGGCGCCCGGTGACCCGGTGGCGGCCGAGGCGCTCTTCACGGGCGTCGCCGAGCTCGCCGCCAACGTGGCGGACCACGCGCAGGCCACCGGCTACGTCGCGGCGCAGGTCCTGCCCGCCGCCGGCTGCGTGCGCTTCGCGGTCGCCGACGGCGGCCTCGGGCTGCGGAGCACGCTCGCCGGGCGCGGCGCCCGCGGGGCCCGGCACGCGCTGCACCTGGCGCTCGACGGCACGAGCCGCCTCGACGACCCGACCCGCGGTGTCGGGCTGGTCACGGTCGTGCACGAGGTGGGCCGGCTGCGCGGGTCGCTGTTCCTCGCCTCGGGCCCGGCGGCCGTCCGCACGTCCCGTCCGCGGGGCGCTCGGCGGTCCGTCCGCACCGACGGCGCCCTGCGCTCACCCTTCGGCGGGACGCTCGTCGAGGCCGTCGTCGGCGTCCGCGGCACCCCCGGCCGGACGGAGGGGCGGACGGAGGGGCGGACGGAGGGGCGGACGGAGGCGTGGGCGGAGAGGGTGACGGACGCGCCGGCGGAGGAGCCGGCCGAGGTGTCGACGGGGGCGTCGGGGCGGGTGGGCGCGTACCGTGAGCGGTGAGCCAGGACGACGACGCAGGACGGCGCCGGCGGGAGGACGAGCGGTGATCATCGAGCTGCCGAGCATGGTCGCGGGGCGCGGCATGGCCGACGCCCTCGTCGACGGCCTCGCGGGCGAGCTGGCCGGGGCGCTCGTCCGCCTCGACTGCCGCCGTCTCGTCACCGGGAGCCCGTCCTTCGCCGCCCAGCTGGTGAGCCGTGTCCTCGGCGGCGGGGCGGCCGAGCTGCGGGTCGAGGCGGCTCCCGCGGCCTTCGCCGAGCACCTGCGGGAGGCGGCGCGCCGCCTGGGCGCGCAGGAGCGCCTCGTCGTCGTCCAGCCCGTCACCGCCTGAGCGAGCGGTCCGCCTCCGCCCCTCTCCAGCGCACGCGAGCGTGCGCCGAGGTCGCGGTGCACCGCGACGTCGACGCGCCGCTCTGCGCTCGCGGCGCCGGGCTCGCCCTCCAGGCCCTCACCGCTCGGGCTCACCGCTCAGGGCTCACTGCTGAGGGCTCACTGCTGAGGGCTACCGCCCGCGGCGGCGCTCCCACCAGCCCCGGTCGTCGAGCGCCGCGGCCACGGCGGCGTTGAGCGCGCCCCACGCGTCGTCCTCGTCGCGCGCCGTCACGTCCTCGTCGCCGAGGAAGGCCCAGCGGGCGCGCTGCTGCCAGGCCCGCGCCGCGTCCACGACGTCGCGCGTGGCGACCCGGGCGAGCCGCACGTCCAGGCGCCCCTCGGCCTCCGAGCGGGCCGCCTCGAGGTCCGCGGGCACGGCGACGACGACGTGCGCCGACGGCGCCACCTCCCGCGCCGCTCGCTCGAGCGCGGTGCCGACGGCGCGCAGGGCCGTGCGGGCGACGAGCGCGGCGTCCTGGGCGTCGAGCAGCGCCGCGCGCTCGCGCGCGTAGACGCGCTGGCGGCGCTCACGCCGGGCCGTCGCGAGCTGGGCGACGACGACGGCGAGGACGGCCGCCGACGCCGTGATGACCGCGCCGACCAGCGCCCCCGTGCCGTCCTCCACGCCGCCATCCTGCTGCCGCCCGCCGACAGCCGGGCGACGGCGGAGCAGCCCACCCCGGCGAGTCGGAGCCGGAGCCGTCCACGAGCGTGACCGTGCACGGTCACGCTCGTGGACGCCCTCCCCCGGCGGCTCCGCCCTCAGGAGGTCCCCGAGGGGCGGCCCGTCCCCCTGCGCCGGGCCACCGCCTCGAGGCGCTCGAGGACGAGGCGCGGGCCGGGCGGCCAGCCCGCCGCCGCGCTCGCGTCGATGACGACGGCACCGGCGGCGCTCGCGGCGCGCACCTCCCGGATGAGGGCGGCGAGCACGGGTCCCGAGGGCCGCTCGGGCACGTGGACGACGATCGGCGGCGTCACGGCGTCCGCAGGTGCTCGAGGGAGGACGCCGCCCGCACGCGCCCGGACAGCGCCGCGGCGAGGAGCCGGCAGACGAGCGCGGCGAGCAGGGCCACCAGCACGGCGGCGAGGACGACGCCGACGAGCACCGCGCCGAGCTGCCCCGGCCCCGCCGCGAGCGGGGCGCCGAGCAGCAGGCCCCCGACCAGGGCGCCGAGGGCCAGGGAGGGGAC
>NZ_JABEMA010000224.1 GCF_013004605.1 Pseudokineococcus marinus | reverse complement strand
CGCCATGACGGGCGTGCGGTCGGGCGGGACGCCGAAGGCCGCGCGGACGGCGTCGACGCGCGCGGTCGGCACGCCGAAGGGGCAGGCGCCCAGGCCGGCGTCCTCGGCGCCGAGCAGGAGCAGCGCGACGGCCATGCCCGTGTCCACGTGCCAGTACGGCACGGGCCAGCGGGCGGCGAGGTCGACGGGGGCGTGGTCACCGGAGGCCTTGTCCACCAGCGCGTACCGCTCGCGGTAGGCCTCCTCGCGGCTCCAGGCGACGACGAGGGCCGGGGCGGTGCGCAGCCCCCGCAGCCAGCGGTCGGGCGCCCTCCCCGCCTCGGTCGTCACCTCCCAGTACCGGGCGACGTCGTGGGACCGGCTGAGCACGAGGAAGTCCCAGCCCTGGGACGCACCGGCGCTGGGCGCCCGCGAGGCGAGGTCCACGAGGTCGCGCAGGACGGCCCGCGGCACGGGCGCCGCGGGGTCGAAGGACCGCTGGGCCCGGCGGGCGCGGACGGCGTCGGGCACGTGCACGCGGGCAGTCTCCCCGCTGCGCCCGGTCGGCGTCATGCCCTCGCCGGGCCCGGTCGGTGTCACGTCCTCGCTGCGCTCGGTCGGTGTCACGTCCTCGCTGCGCTCGGTCGGCGTCGTCCCCCGTCGGTACGCTCGGTCGTCGTGGACGAAGCCGTGGAGGAGGCGCCGGGCTACCCGCGCCACTGGGAGGCCGACGTCCTCCTGCGCGACGGGGGCACCGCCCACCTGCGGCCCATCACCCCGGCGGACGCGGAGGCGCTGCAGCGCTTCCACGTGGCGCAGTCGCCCGAGTCGGTCTACCTGCGCTTCTTCTCCGCGATGCCGCGCCTGTCGGAGCGCGACCTGCGGCGCTTCACCCGGGTCGACCACGTGGACCGCGTGGCCCTCGTCGCCACCATCGGCGACGACATCGTCGGCATCGGGCGCTTCGACCGGCTGGACGAGGGCGACGGCGGGCGGGCCACCGCGGAGGTGGCGTTCAACATCTCCGACGCCCACCAGGGGCGGGGCCTCGGCTCCGTGCTCCTCGAGCACCTCGCCGCGGCGGCGCGCGAGCGGGGCGTCCACCGGTTCGTCGCCGAGGTCCTGCCGCAGAACCGGCGCATGACGAGCGTCTTCCGGGACGCCGGCTACGAGGTCACCCACGCCTACGACGACGGCGTCGTCAGCCTGGGCTTCGACATCGACCCGACCGAGCGCTCGCTCGCGGTGACGTCGGCGCGCGAGCACCGCGCCGAGGCGAGCAGCCTCGAGGCGCTCCTGACGCCCCGGTCGGTCGCCGTGGTGGGCGCCAGCCCGCGCCCCGGCTCCGTCGGCGGCGTCCTCCTGCAGGACCTCGTCCGCGGCGGCTACACCGGGCGCCTGCACGCGGTGCACCCGGAGGCCGTCGAGGTGGACGGCGTCCGCGCCTCGGCGAGCCTGCAGGACCTGCCCGAGCCGGTGGACCTCGTCGTCGTGGCCGTGCCGGCGGAGTCCGTGCTCGAGGTCGTCCGCGACGCGGCCCGGGTCAGCGCCCGCGGCGTCGTCGTCGTCTCCAGCGGGTTCGCGGAGACCGGGCCGGCGGGCCTGGAGCGCCAGCGCGCGCTCGTGCGGCTCGCCCGCGCCAACGGCATGCGCGTCGTGGGCCCTAACTCCTTCGGGCTCATCAGCACCGCACCGGAGCTGCGGCTCAACGCCTCGCTCGCGCCCGACCTCCCGCCGGAGGGCGCGCTCGGCCTCTTCAGCCAGTCCGGCGCCCTCGGCGTCGCCGTCCTGTCCTCCGCGGCGCGACGGGGCCTCGGCGTCTCCAGCTTCGTGTCGGCCGGCAACCGGGCCGACGTCTCGGGCAACGACCTCATGCAGTTCTGGGAGGAGGACCCGCGCACCCGCGTCGTGGGCCTCTACCTCGAGAGCGTCGGCAACCCGCGCAAGTTCTCGCGCGTCGCCCGGCGGCTCGCGCGCTCCAAGCCCGTCGTCGTCGTGAAGTCCGGCACGACCGGCGGCGCGCCCCCCGGCCACGCCGTGCGCACCAGCCGCGCCCCCGCCGCGGCCCTCGACGCGATGCTCCGCCAGGCCGGCGTCATCCGGGTGGAGACGATCCACCAGCTCTTCGACACGGCCCAGCTGCTCGTCGCCCAGCCGCTGCCCGAGGGGCAGCGGGTGGCCGTGGTGGGCAACTCGGCGGCGCTGGGGGCCCTGGCGGCCGGGGCGCTCGAGAGCTGGGGCCTGGAGGTGCCCGAGCCGCCGCTGTCGGTGCACCCGGAGGCCGACGCCGAGGAGTGCGCCCGGGCCGTGGAGGAGGTCTTCGCCCGCCCCGGCGTCGACGCCGTCGTCGCCTGCTTCGCCCCGCCCCTCGGCGTCGTCGACACGGGCGTGGCCCGGGCGCTCGCCCGCACCGCCGCGGCCTCCGACCGCACGACGGTCGCCTGCTTCCTCGGCATGCACGGTGTGGAGGAGGCGCTCTCGGCGCCGGGAGCCGACGGACGGCCGCGGGTCGTGCCCGCCTACCCGAGCCCCGAGGACGCGGTGCGCGCGCTCGTCTCCGCCGTGCGCTACGCCCAGTGGCGCCAGCGCGACCCGGGACCCCGCGTGGCCCCCGAGGGCGTCGACGCCGACGCCGCGCGCGCGGTGGTGGAGGAGGCCCTCGCGGGCCTGCCCGCCGACGACGACGGGCGCGTGGCCCTCGAGCTGGGTCCCGCGGCGGCCGGGCGGCTGCTCGCCTGCTACGGCGTCGCGCTGCAGCCGTCGCGGGTCGTCGTCGACGTCGAGGAGGCGCTCGCGGCCGCCGACGACGTCGGGTACCCGCTGGCGCTGCGCTTCGCCGACCGCGAGCTGCGCCGCCGCCGCGACCTCGGCGGCATGCGCACCGACATCGCGAGCCCCGCCGAGCTGCGCGCCGACTGGGCGGCCCTGACGTCCCAACCGGGCGTCGAGGGGCGGCCGGTCCTCGTGCAGGCGATGGCGCCGCCCGGCTCGGCCGTGACGGTGAGCACGATGGAGGACGAGCTCTTCGGCCCCGTGGTGTCCTTCGGGCTGGCGGGGGACGCCTCCGAGCTGCTCGGCGACGTGGCCCACCGCATCCCGCCGCTGACGACGGGCGACGTGGCCGACCTCGTCCGCGGGGTCCGCGCGGCGCCGCGCCTCTTCGGCTACCGGGGCAGCCCGCGGCTCGACGTCGCGGCGCTCGAGGACCTGCTGGCGCGCGTCAGCGTCATGGCCGACGACCTCCCCGAGCTCGCCGAGGTCGTGCTCAGCCCGGTGGTGGTGTCCCCGCAGGGCCTCAGCGTGCTGCTCGCCCGCGTGCGCCTCGAGCGCGCGGCGCGGCGGCGCACGGACACGGGCTCGCGGCGCGTCCTGCGCTGACGCGGCGCCCCGGGCGTGGCCTGCGGGTGCCCCGCGGGGCGAGCCCGCGGCGATCAGGTGCCGAGGGCGCGGACCGGGACGCCGAGGCGCCGGAGCTCCTCGGGCGTCCTCGTCGTCAGCAGCCAGTCCCGGTGCACGGGGTCCGCGTGGGGCCGGTCGTGCTCGACGAGCGCCTCGTCGGTGACGAGCAGGGCGCGGTGGCCCAGCCCGGCGAGCGCGGCCTCGACCGCCGGGACGTCGGCGGCGGGCAGCAGCTCGAGCAGCAGGTCGGGGCGCGAGGCCTCCAGCAGGCGGCGGCCCGAGCGCAGGACCTCTCCCTCGGCGCCCTCGACGTCGATCTTGGCCACGGCGGGTCCCGTCCCGCCGGGCGTCCGGTCGAGCAGGGCGTCGAGCGACGTCGTCGGCACGAGGACGCCGTCCGCGGCCTCCTCGCCGGTCGAGAGGAAGTCCGGCAGCGCGGAGCCCCCGCGGCCCGAGGGGACGCGCAGGGTCCCCCCGTCCCGGCCGACCCCGGCGAGGTGGACCTCGACGTGCGGCAGGAGGTCGTTGGCCAGCAGGTTGTCGAGCAGGGCGACGGCGTTCGCGGGCACGAGCTCGAAGGCGTGCACGCGCGCGGAGGGCTCGGCGAGCGCGGCGACGAGGGAGAAGACCCCGGTGTAGGCGCCGACGTCGAGGACCGTGCGCGCACCGGGGACGAGGCGGGCGAAGACCTCGAGGGCGAGCTGGTCGGCCGCGCCCGGGCGCCGGCCCCCGCCCCAGTGGAGCTCCTTGGCGACGACGCACCGTGCGGGGGACAGCATCGTGAACTCGTGGCCGGCGACGCGGCCCCGCACGCGCCGCACCGTCACCGGGGCGGGCAGCCGGCTCGCCGCGGCCGTGCCGCTGCGACGCTCGACGACGGCGTGCAGCACCGGGGCGACGAGCGGCGCCGAGGCGGCGCGCTTCACGTGCTTCTTGGTGCCGTACCAGGAGCGGCGCCGGGCGTTGCGCGCCGCCGGCCCCGTCGTCACGACCGCGTCGTCGTCCACGCGCGCGACGGTAGCCGTGGCCGCCTCGGCGCGGGGCGCGGGAGCGTCGGTGGCGGGTGGCACGATGCGGGCCGTGCCCTCGTCGCGCCCGCCCCGCTCCTCCGGCCCCTCCGGCCGCACCCCCGCCGGTCGCCGGTCCTCCCCGGCGCCCGGCGACGCGCTGGCGCCCGACCTGCGGCGCGCGGTGGAGCACGCGGGGTACTACCCCGCGCTCGTCGCCGACGTCGTGGCGGTCGCCCTCGGCGGCGAGGAGGCCCGCGCCCACCTCGTGCACCAGGAGACGACCTTCGACGGCGAGGAGGTGCGCCGGCACGTCACGGTGGTCGTGCTGACGCCGACCCGCCTCGTCGTCGCGCACGCCGACGACGGCACGGACCTCGTCGCCGAGGGGTCCGGCTCGCCGCGCGCCCACGCCGCCGCGGCGTCGACGGAGGCCGTGCCGCTGCAGCAGGTGCGCTCGGTGCTCCTGTCCCACGTGGTCCAGCGGCCCGACCTCTACCGGGCGGGCGACCCCGCCGCCGAGCTCACCGTGACGATCGGGTGGGGCTCCGTGCAGCGCCTCGACCTCGAGCCCGCCTCACCGGCGACCCGCTCGCCCTGGCGAGCGCGCTGCGCAAGCTCGAGCGGGGCACGAAGGCGGCCCCGCTGCCGCCGGAGCGCGACCTGGTGAACTCGAGCCACATGATGATCGCCAACC
>NZ_JABEMA010000223.1 GCF_013004605.1 Pseudokineococcus marinus | reverse complement strand
CCGGGCGGGGCCGCCGCGCTGCGGGCGGGCGCCCGCGGGGCCAGGGTGGGGCGGTGACGACAGGTGACCGGCGGACGAGGACGACGAGCCCTGCGGGCGCGCTGAGCGGTGCCCCCCGGGCGCACGGGGCCGACCTGCCCCGCGTCGTCCTCGTGACGGGCGCCTCCAGCGGCATCGGGCGGGCGACGGCGCTGCGCCTCGCCCGCCCCGGCGCCGTCCTGGCCCTGGCCGCCCGCGGCCGCGAGGGCCTGGAGGCCGTCGCCGCCGACTGCCGCGCGCAGGGCGCCCGCGCGACGACCCACCCCCTCGACGTGGCCGACGACGACGCCGTCGGGGCGTGCGTCGACGACGTCGTGCGCCGCGAGGGCCGTCTGGACGCCGTGGTGCACAGCGCCGCCGTCATCGCCTACGGCGACCTCACCGAGGTCCCCGCCGACGTCTTCGAGCGGGTCGTGCGCACCGACGTCCTCGGCACCGCCGCCGTCGCCCGCCACGCGCTGCGCCGCTTCCGCGCGCAGGAGGAGGGGACGCTCGTCCTGCTGGGCTCGGTGCTCGGCCAGGTGACGGCGCCGTGGATGTCGTCGTACGTCACGAGCAAGTGGGCCGTCCACGGGCTGGCGCGCACCCTGCAGCAGGAGAACCGCCCGTGGCGGCGCGTCCACGTGCGCCTCGTCTCCCCGGGCGGGGTGGAGACGCCCGTCTACCGCCGCGCCGCGACCTACCTCGGCCACCACGGCAAGCCCCCGATGCCGGTCTACGACCCCGCGACGGTGGCCGACCGGGTCGTCCGCGTGCTCGCGCGACCCGCTGCGGCGCAGCGCGACACGCGCGCCGGCTGGGGGAACCCCTTCCTGCGCCTGGGGTTCGGGCTGCTGCCCGGCGTCTACGACGCGGCGGTCGGCCCGCTCCTGCGGCTGCTGGGTCTCGACCGGCGCCGCGTCGACGACACGCCGGGCAACGTGCTCGACCCCTCGCCGGACGCCGACCCGACGAGCCCGGACCAGCTGGCCCGGCGGCGCACCCGCACCTCGCGCTGAGGCCGCCCCCGGCTCGTCCGCCGCTCCCGGGCGTCGGTCGCGACGTCGGTCGGGGGAGCGCGTCCCCTAGCGCAGGAGTCGCGACATCCGCCGGTCGGCGAGCTCGCGGCCGCCCGTCTGGCACGTGGCGCAGTACTGCAGGGACCGGTCGGCGAAGGAGACCTCACGGACGACGTCCCCGCACACCGGGCAATCCTGCCCCGTGCGGCCGTGGACGCGCATGCCCTGCCGCTTGGCGTCCTTGAGCTCGGCCGCCGGCCGCCCGCGGGCCGCGGCGACGGCGGCCTCGAGGACGGCGTGCAGCGCCGTGTCGAGCCGGTCCACCTCCTCCTCGCCGAGACGGCCCGCGACGGCGAAGGGGGACAGGCGGGCGGCGTGCAGCACCTCGTCGCTGTAGGCGTTGCCCACCCCCGAGAGCAGGTGCTGGTCGCGCAGCAGCCCCTTGACCTGCTGCCGCGAGCCGGCGAGCAGGCGGACGAGGGCGTCGCGGTCGAAGCCGGGGTCCAGCGGGTCGGGCCCCAGCGAGGCGACCTGCGGCACCTCGGCCGCGTCGCGGACGACGTGGACGGCGAGCCGCTTGCGGGTGCCGGCCTCGGTGAGGTCGAAGCCGCTGCCGTCGTCGAGGCGCACCCGCAGGGCCAGGGGCCCCTTCCCGGGGCGGGCGGGCCGCTCGGGGACGGCGTCGTACCAGCGCAGCCAGCCGCCGCGCGAGAGGTGCCACACGAGGTGCAGCCCGTCGGCGCCGAGGTCGAGCCACTTGCCGTGCCGGTCGGCGGAGACGACCTCCAGGCCCGCCAGCGCCGTCGGCGGGGGGTCGAAGGTCTTCAGCACGCTGATGGCGGCGACCTCGACGGCGGCGACGACGCGGCCGACGGCGCGCTCGCGCAGGAACTCGGCGAGGGCCTCGACCTCCGGCAGCTCGGGCACCGCGCCACTGTGGCACCGCCGCCGCCCTCCCACCTCCTCGCCGCCCAGCCCCCGTCGTCCCCGCCCCGCACCTCGCCCACCCACCTCCCGGGAGCCTCTCCCCGGGCGGGACCGCCGAACGGGCGACCCCCGGCGCGCCGCCCCTGCGGCGCGAGCCCGCGGCTGCCGATGAGGCGGCGTCGCCCTGCAGCAGGCCGGGGCCGCAGGGAGGGGGGACGGTGGTCACGAGCACGCGCCTCCCCCTGGCCCGCCAGTCGGTGGTCGACGCCGGCGGTCGCCGCGTGGGCTACGAGCTGCTCTTCCGCGGCGAGGGCGCCGCGCCGGGCGGGCCCGGCTGGGACGCCGCCGCGCAGGACCGCGCCACCTCCGCCGTCATCTCGGCGGCCTTCGGGGGGCTCACGCCCGGCCCCGTGGGCGAGGGCGGCCTCGTCTTCCTCAACCTCACCCGCTCCTTCCTCCTCGGCGAGGTGCCCCTGCCGGTGCGCCCCGAGGGCGTCGTCCTCGAGGTGCTCGAGGACGTCCCGGTGGACGACGCGCTGCGCGAGGGGCTCGTGCGCCTGAGGGGCGAGGGCTACGTCCTGGCCCTCGACGACTACGTCGGCGACGACGAGCGGCTCGCCCTCGTCCCGCTCGTCGACGTCGTCAAGGTCGACGTCGAGGCCGTGCGCGCCGCCGGCCGCACGCCCGCGGACGTGGCCGCGCGGGTGCGCCTCGCGTCCCCCGACGTCCGGCTGCTGGCCGAGCGGGTCGAGGGCCCGGACGACGTCGAGGAGTGCGCCGCCGCCGGCTACACCTGGTTCCAGGGCTTCTGGTTCGACCGGCCACGGGTCGTCGACGGCGTCGCCCTCTCGCCGTCGCAGGTCGTCTGCGCCCGGCTGCTCGCGCTCCTCGGCGAGCCCGACGCCTCGGCCCGCGCCGTCGAGCGCCTCGTCCAGGAGGACCCGGCGCTCGGCCTGCGCGTGCTGCGCTGGGTCGGGTCGGCCGGTAGCGGCGCCCGCACGCCCGTCCGCTCGGTGAGCCAGGCGCTCGTGCTCCTCGGCCCGCGCGCGCTGCGCTCGTGGGTCGTCGTGGCGCTCCTCGGCGCGTCCTCCTCCTCGGCGGACCCTCTGGACGACGTCGTCCGCGTCCTCGCCCGGGCCCGCGCGTGCGAGCTGCTGGCCCCGGAGCGCGGCCTCGAGGGCGAGCTGTACACCGTGGGGCTGCTGTCGGCGGTCTCGGACACGACGGGCGCCCCCGTGGAGCAGCTCGTGCGCGAGACGGGCCTCGGGCCGGTCGGCGCGGCGGCCCTGCTCACCGGCACCGGGCCGGTCGGTCCGGCGCTCGTCGCCGTGCGCGCCCTGGAGGGCGGGTCCCCCTGGCCCTCCGACTTGGACGGCGAGGGCCCCGGCGCCGCGGCGGTCGCCGCCGCCCACCTCGAGGCCCTCGCCTGGGCCACGCGCATCGCGCGCGGCCTCACCGGCGCCCTCTGACCCGTCCCTGGCGCCGCGGGCCCCTGAGGGTCGGGGGACGGGGCCACGACCGGCGTCCGAGCCCCTCCGCGGGCGCCCTCCGCCGGCGCCCCTCGAGCACGTCGCCCGCAGGGGTGAAGCCCGGGCGGGTGCCTGCCGATAGACGGCGCAGGGGCGCTGAGGCGGCGCCGACGCAGGGGAGGCCAGCGGTGAGAGTGCTCGTGGTGGACGACAGCCGGGTGATGCGCCAGATCGTGGTGCGCGCGCTGCGGCAGGCGGGGTTCGGCTCCCTCGAGGTGGTCGAGGCCGGCGACGGCGGGGCCGGCCTGGAGAAGGTCGGGGAGGAGTCTCCGGACCTCGTGCTGTGCGACTGGAACATGCCGGGCACCTCCGGCATCGAGATGCTCCAGCAGCTCCGGGCGGGCGGTGACCGCACGCCGTTCGGCTTCATCACCTCCGAGGCCGCGAGCGAGGTGCACGACCGGGCCTCGGCGGCGGGGGCGACCTTCGTCGTCACCAAGCCCTTCACGCCCGAGGTCCTCCACGACGCGATCGAGTCCGCGCTCGCCGGGGTCGCGTCGTGAGCGAGGCGGCGACCACCGCGGTCGAGCTGCCCACCACCGCGGCGGTCCGCGGCGTCCTCGAGGGGCTCCTCGGGCGCGACGTCGTGCCCGGGCCCGGGCCCCGCGTGACCGGGGACGACGCGGCCGGCACGGTCGCCGTCTACACCCGCGGCGCCGAGACCGTCGGCCTGCTCGCTCTCGACCTCGCCGGCTCCGCGATCCTCGGCGCCGCCCTGGGCCTCGTGCCGCGCGGCGGGGCCGAGGCGTCCGTCGAGGACGGGCAGCTCTCGCCGCTCCTCGCCGAGAACGTGGCCGAGCTCTGCAACGTCATGGCCCCGCTCGTGCCGGTGGCGGGCGGCGGCCACGGCCGCCTCGCGTCCGTCCACGGCAGCGGCGAGCCCTGCCCGACGGACGTCGCCGACGCGCTGCGCCGCGGCGCCGGCCGCCTGGACCTCGTCCTCGACGTCGCGGGCTACGGCCGCGGCGGCATGTCGCTGCTCCTCACGTAGCGACGACCCGCCCGGGGCGCCCACCGAGGCCCCCCGGGCGGGCCTGCGCCCCGCACCGGGGCGCGCCCCGCGCCTCCAGGTCGGAGGCCCGGCGACCGACAGCAGGAGAGCGCGCCGCCGGCGCGCCCGAGCGAGCGAGCTAGGAGCGGCATGGACGACGGCGCCCTCGAGGGCATGGACGAGATCGTCAGCGAGTTCCTCGTCGAGTCCGAGGAGAACCTCGACGAGCTCGACCAGCAGCTGGTCGCGCTCGAGGCCGACCCCTCCTCCCGCCAGCTCCTCGCCGGCATCTTCCGCACCATCCACACCATCAAGGGCACGAGCGGCTTCCTCGCCTTCTCCGACCTCGAGCGCCTCGCGCACGTCGGCGAGACCCTGCTGGCGCGCCTGCGCGACGGCCGCGCCGTCGCGACGCCGCAGACCGTCACCGTGCTCCTGCACATGGTCGACGCCGTCCGCGGGCTCCTCGGGCGCATCGAGGCCACCGGCTCCGACGCCGGCGCCGACCTCACCGGCGTGCTCGCCGCCAGCACCGTCGGCGAGGAGGGTCCTCGTGTCGTCTTCGTGCACGGGCTCTTCGGGCAGGGTCGCAACTGGGCGACGGTGGCGCGGTCGCTGGCGGGTGGACCGCGGCGGGTGACGGTC
>NZ_JABEMA010000222.1 GCF_013004605.1 Pseudokineococcus marinus | reverse complement strand
CGCCGGACGTCGAGCAGGCCGAGCGCGAGCGCGGTGGCCGAGTGGATGCCGTCCACCGCCGCGCCGCCCCCCACGGCCAGGCGCGGCGGGAGCACCCGGCCGCCCGCCGCCTGGACGAGGTGGCGGGCGCCGAGGACGCGCAGGACCCGCCGTCCGCGCACGTCCGGGCCGTGGCCCGACAGGACCCGCTGCACGGCCCCAGGCGCGAGCAGGCAGGTGGCGCCCCACGCGGCACGCAGCAGGTCGGGGGTCACCGGCCGGGCCGTGCGCCCGCCGTGCCGGGGGCCTCGCGCGGACTCCTGCTGGAGGCCCGGGCGGTGGACGGGGTCGGCGGTGCCGCGGCTGCTCACGCCGACAGGGTGCGCGCCGGCGGGGGCCTCCGCACCGGGACGCCCGGGGCAGCGTGGAGGGCCACGCGCAGCGACCAGTCGTCACCGCGCGTTCACGCGGGCGTCCCGCGGGACCCGTCTGCCCGTCGTCAGGGCCTCCCAGGGTGGGACGCATGACGACGAACTGCTCGCCCGAGACGTCCTCGGCCGCCACCGCGCGCGGCCCGCGGCTGGCCCTGCCCATGCTCGGCCACACCCGCGGCTCGCGCTCGGCGCAGACGTGCCACTTCCGCTGCGGCGACGCGTGCCTCACGGAGAACCCGAGCACGTCCAGCGCCCCGGCGTTCGAGCAGCTGGCGCAGCGGGCCATCGCCCGGCGCTCGCTGCTCGCGGGCCTCGGCGCGGCCGTCGTGGCGGGCGCGGCGCTCTCGCCCGACGAGGCCCGTGCGGCGGGCTCCGGGCGGGGGCAGGGGAAGGGCAGGGGCACGCGCGCCGACGCCGCGGTGTCCGCCCCGGGCGCCCTCGCGCCGGCCGGCGCCCTGGCCGGCTTCGCGCCGGTGGGCCCGGTGGCCGCCGACGTGGACGACGTCGTCGTGCCCGACGGCTGGGACTGGCACTCGATCATCGCGTGGGGCGACCCGGTGGAGCGCGACGCGCCGGCCTTCGACCTCGACGCGCAGACGCCCGAGGCCCAGGCGAAGCAGTTCGGCTACAACTGCGACTACCTCACCGTGCTGCCGCTCGGCGGCTCGGGGAAGCGGGCGCTGCTCGTCGCCAACCACGAGTACACGAACGAGAACATCATGTACCCGGGGTACGTCGACGACGAGAGCCTCACCGTCGAGCAGCGGATGACCTCGATGGCGGCGCACGGCATGTCGGTCGTCGAGGTCCGCCGCGACGGCCCGGGCAGCCCCTGGCGCGCCGTCCCGTCCCGCTACGGGCGCCGCATCACGGCCTCGACGACGGAGTTCGCCCTCACCGGGCCCGCCGCCGGCAGCGACCTCGTGCGCACGAGCCGCGACCCCGAGGGCACGACGGTCGTCGGGACGCTCAACAACTGCGCCGGCGGCACGACGCCGTGGGGCACCGTCCTGTCCGGGGAGGAGAACTTCCAGGGCTACTTCCGCAACACCGCGACCCCGGACGAGCGCAACGCCGTCTACGGCATCAGCGACACCGGGCGCGGCTGGGACCTCGGCGACGAGCGCTTCGACCTCACGAAGGAGCCCAACGAGGTCAACCGCTTCGGCTGGATCGTGGAGCTCAACCCCTACGACCCCTTCTCGACCCCCCGCAAGCACACGGCCATGGGCCGCTTCCGCCACGAGGGCGCGACCGCGTCGGTCGCCCCCGACGGGCGCGTCGTCTGCTACATGGGCGACGACACGGGCGGCCAGCACATGTACAAGTTCGTCTCCCGCGATCGCGTGGCGAGGAACCCGCGCCAGGGGCGGGACAACGACGTCCTCGAGCACGGCGACCTCTACGTCGCGCGCTTCGCCGTCGAGGGCGACCCCACGAGCGACTACGACGGCACCGGCGAGTGGGTGCCGCTGACGCGCGGCGGCCGCTCCATGGTCCCCGGCATGACGCTCGAGGAGGTGCTCGTCTTCACGCGCGTCGCCGCGGCCGCCGTCGGCGCCACGCCGATGGACCGCCCCGAGGACGTCGAGCGCAACCCCGTCACCGGCAAGGTCTACATGGCCTGCACGAACAACTCGGGCCGCCGCGAGCCGGGCGCCGGGAACCCGCGCGTGCGCAACCGCTACGGCCACATCGTCGAGATCACCGAGGCCGAGGACCAGACCTCCACGACCTTCACCTGGGCCCTGCCCGTCGTCTGCGGCGACCCGAGCGACCCGAGCACGTACTTCTCGGGCCTGCCGGCGTCCGAGGTCATGCCCATCGCGTGCCCGGACAACGTGGCCTTCGACGCCCACGGCGGGCTGTGGGTCTCGACCGACGGCCAGCCCGGCTCGCTCGACCTCGCCGACGCCCTCCACCACGTCGCCACCGACGGCCCCGAACGCGGCAAGGTGCGCACCTTCCTCACCGTCCCCGTCGGCGCCGAGACGTGCGGGCCCGTCGTGGACTCGGTCGAGGGCAGCGTCATGGTCTGCGTCCAGCACCCGGGCGAGGTCGACGGCGCGAGCATCGAGAACCAGGTCTCGCGCTTCCCCTACGACGGCGAGGTCCGCGTGCCGCGGCCCGGCGTCGTGCAGGCGATCAAGCGCCGCTGACGGCTCCCGCCCGGCGCCGGGGGACGGGCCGCCCTACGGTCGGGGCATGAGCCAGAGCACCCCGGACGACGCCGCTGCGGACGACACCGCCGCGGACAGCACCACCAGGGACAGCCCCGCGGCCGAGGCCCTGGCGGGCCACGGGCACGGCGCCGCGCCCCCGGCGCCCGGCACGAGCCCCACCGGGCCGCAGGAGGCCGCCGGGGAGAGCGCGTCGGCGGTGGCGGACCTCACGCCCGAGGAGCTCGCCTTCCTCCACGGCGTCTTCGACGCCGCCCGCGAGGGGCGCGCGGACGAGCTCGCCGAGGTCGTCGACAAGGGCGTCCCCGTCGACCTCACCAACTCCTCCGGCGACACGCTGCTCGTGCTCGCCGCCTACCACCAGCAGCACGACGCCGTGCGCGTGCTCCTCGAGCGCGGGGCCGACGTCGAGCGCACCAACGACCGGGGGCAGTCGGCGCTCGCCGCGGCCGTCTTCCGCCAGGACGAGGCGGTCGTGCGCACCCTGCTCGCCGCGGGGGCCGACCCGGAGCGCGGGCCGAAGTCGGCCGTCGAGACGGCGCGGGTGTTCGAGCTCCCCGCGATGCTGGCGCTGCTGCAGGACCCGTCGCTGCGGGCCTGACCCGCGCCGCCGCGGGGGTGCCGCGACGGCGCCCCGTGGGCTAGGTTGGAACGAGTCCAGACAAGAGCCGGGGTGGCACGAGCCGCCCACCGGGGCCCCGCCGTGCGGCGTCGCCCCGCGGCGAGGTCCGAGGAGAGGACAGCGATGACGACGACGAGCGACCGCACCGCGCAGGGCGAGCAGCCCGTGCTGACCAACCGCCAGGGCCACCCGGTCTACGACAACCAGAACCAGCGCACCGTGGGCTCCCGCGGCCCGGCGACGCTCGAGAACTACCAGTTCCTCGAGAAGATCAGCCACTTCGACCGCGAGCGGATCCCCGAGCGCGTCGTCCACGCGCGCGGCACCACGGCCTTCGGCCACTTCGAGGCCACGGGCACGTGGGGCGACGAGCCCATCGCGAGGTACACGCGCGCCAAGCTCTTCAGCGAGGCCGGCAAGAAGACCGACCTGGCGATCCGCTTCTCCACGGTGGCCGGCGGCCGCGACTCCTCCGAGGTGGCCCGCGACCCCCGCGGCTTCGCGGTGAAGTTCTACACCGAGGACGGCAACTGGGACCTCGTCGGCAACAACCTCGCGGTGTTCTTCATCCGCGACGCCATCAAGTTCCCCGACTTCATCCACAGCCAGAAGCCGGACCCGGTCTCCTTCGAGCGCCAGGTGCCCAACCGCGTCTTCGACTTCATCTCGCAGACCCCCGAGGCCATGCACATGGTCACGCTGGTCTTCGGCCCGCGCGGCATCCCGGCGTCCTACCGCGAGATGCAGGGCTTCGGCGTCAACACCTACAAGTGGGTCAACGCCCAGGGTGAGACGAAGCTCGTCAAGTACCACTGGATCCCGCAGCAGGGCGTGAAGTCCTACACCGGGGCCGACGCCGCCGTGGTGCAGGGCTCCGACCTCGGCTCGCACACGCGCGACCTCTACGACGCGATCAACCGCGGCGACCACCCGAAGTGGGACCTGTACGTCCAGATGATGGACGACCACGACCACCCGGAGCTCGACTTCGACCCGCTGGACGACACCAAGGTCTGGGACGAGAACCGCTTCCCGCTGGGCAAGGTCGGCACGATGACGCTGACCGGCGTCCCGCAGGACTTCTTCACCGAGAGCGAGCAGATCGCCTTCGGCACGGGCGTCCTCGTCGACGGGCTCGACTTCTCCGACGACAAGATGCTCGTCGGGCGCACGTTCTCCTACAGCGACACCCAGCGCTACCGCGTCGGGCCGAACTACCTGCAGCTGCCGGTGAACTCGCCCAAGGGCGCCCGCGCGGCCACGAACCAGCGCGACGGCGCCATGGCGTACGTCGTCGACCGCCCCGAGGGCGTCAACCCGACCGTCAACTACGAGCCCTCGATCATCGGCGGCCTGCGCGAGGGCACCTACCCCACGCACGACGAGCAGGGCCCCGAGATCACCGGGCGCCTCACCCGCAAGCGCATCTCCCGCACGAACGACTACCTCCAGGCGGGCCAGCGCTACCAGCTGTCCGAGCAGTGGGAGAAGGACGAGCTCGTCGCCAACCTCGTCGACGGCCTCTCGGCCTGCGACCGCCCCATCGCCGAGCGCATGGTGTGGCACCTGCTCATGTGCGACGACGAGCTGGGCAACCGCGTGGGCGAGGGCGTCGGCATCACGGCCGACGACGTCCGCGGCCTGGAGCCGCTCGCCACGCAGACGCTCACCGAGGACGAGCTCGAGCGGGCCCGCAACCTCGGCAAGAACGGCCCCCGCGACGTCGAGGGCCTCAAGATGACGCACGCCGTCCCGAACGAGCGCGTCGAGCGCTGAGCCGCCGCGGCCCTCGGGGCCGCAGCTCCCGCACCACCAGCACCTCCCGCAGGCCGCGCCGGACCCCCGGCGCGGCCTGCGGCGCGTCCACCCCCCGGCGGACCGCCGCGGTGGCGCGGGCATGCTCCGTCGTGTGACGACGACGCGAGCGGCCGGCGAGGCGGTCGACGGCGGGGTGACCGGGGCTGGGGCGTCGGGGGCCGGGG
>NZ_JABEMA010000221.1 GCF_013004605.1 Pseudokineococcus marinus | reverse complement strand
CCGCGGCCCCGGCCCGCAAGGCCCCCGCGCGCAAGAAGGCCGCGCCGGCCGGCGCGGCCGCGAAGGCCGCGGGGACGAAGACGACGACGGCCAGGAGCGCCGGCGCGAAGACGGCCGCGGGCGGGTCGAAGACCGCGGCGAAGGGCTCGCGCGGCGGGAGCGCGGACGAGGGACCGACGGACGTCGCCACGCCCGACGTCGCCGACACCCTCGCCGACGAGGACGCCCAGGCGCGCCCGACGGTCGCCGAGACCGACGCCGCGGACGCCCCCGCCACCGAGGGCAAGGGCGACTCCTTCGTGCTGCGCGACGACGACGACGAGGACGCCCCCGCGGTCCAGGTCGTCACCGCGGGCGCCACGGCCGACCCGGTCAAGGACTACCTCAAGCAGATCGGCAAGGTCGCCCTCCTCAACGCCGAGCAGGAGGTCGAGCTGGCCAAGCGCATCGAGGCCGGCCTCTTCGCCGAGGAGCGCATGACCTCGGGCGAGGTCACCGACGCGCGCTACCACCGCGAGCTGCAGTGGATCGCCCACGACGGCCGCCGCGCGAAGAACCACCTCCTCGAGGCCAACCTGCGCCTCGTCGTCTCCCTCGCCAAGCGCTACACGGGCCGCGGCATGCTCTTCCTGGACCTCATCCAGGAGGGCAACCTCGGCCTCATCCGCGCGGTCGAGAAGTTCGACTACACCAAGGGCTACAAGTTCTCGACCTACGCGACGTGGTGGATCCGCCAGGCCATCACCCGCGCCATGGCCGACCAGGCGCGGACCATCCGCATCCCGGTCCACATGGTCGAGGTCATCAACAAGCTGGCCCGCGTCCAGCGGCAGATGCTCCAGGACCTGGGTCGCGAGCCCACGCCCGAGGAGCTCGCCAAGGAGCTGGACATGACGCCCGAGAAGGTCGTCGAGGTCCAGAAGTACGGCCGCGAGCCCATCTCGCTGTCGACCCCCCTGGGTGAGGACGGCGACAGCGAGTTCGGCGACCTCATCGAGGACTCCGAGGCCGTCGTCCCCGCGGACGCCGTGTCCTTCACGCTGCTGCAGGAGCAGCTGCACTCGGTGCTCGACACGCTCTCCGAGCGGGAGGCCGGGGTCGTGTCCATGCGCTTCGGCCTGACCGACGGGCAGCCGAAGACGCTGGACGAGATCGGCAAGGTGTACGGCGTCACGCGCGAGCGCATCCGCCAGATCGAGTCCAAGACGATGTCCAAGCTGCGCCACCCCTCGCGCAGCCAGGTCCTGCGCGACTACCTGGACTGACCGCCCGCCGGGCGCGCAACGACGACGGCCCCGCCGCTCCGCGAGGAGCGGCGGGGCCGTCGTCGTCCGGGGGAGGGCTCGACGAGGGGCGCTCCGCTAGGAGGCGGTCGCGCCCAGCGCGCCCAGCGGCGCGGCGGCGGTGCCGCTCTCCTCGCAGACCCAGTGGGGATCGGGGCCGAGGTCGGGCAGCACGTGGAGGACGTGCGGCTGCACGTCGTCGTCCGCGTGGGGCAGGGGGCACGGCGGCCACGCCAGGCCCGCGCCGTCGCGGAGGGCCTCCTGCACGTCCTGGGCCACCTGGCCGGCGACGTGCTCGGCGCCGCCCGGCCACGCGTCGAGCCACCAGCGCCGCTCGCGGACGCAGGCGTCGACGACGTCGACGTGCGCGGCCGAGCCGAGGCCGGCGGTGGACAGGTCGTGGACGACGCGGGCGCGCGCCTCGAGGAGGGCCGGGTGCGTCGGAGGCCCGGGCGCCGGGGGCCGGGGGAGGTGCCGTCGTCGTCGCTCACGGGAGCCACCACAGCACGGCCGTGAACCACAGGACGGCCGACACGAGGACGGCCGCCAGCTCGATGAGCAGCGCGACCCCGGCGGCCCGCAGGCCCGTCCTCGTGCTGCGCCACGCCGTCGCGGCATCGGGCTGGCGATGACGCTCGGCGAGGTAGAGGCCGCCCAGGAAGCCGAGGACGAGCCCCAGCACGGGCACGACGAAGAAGCCGACGACGCCCGCCAGCCCCCCGATGACGAGCGACCGGTTGGGCACGCCCGCCCGCTTGAGCGAGACGCCCGCCGTGAGGTACTCGAGCAGCTGGCCCGCGGCGAGCACGACGACGACGCCGACGAGGACCCACCAGGCGGCGCCGCCGGTGACCAGCGCCCAGACGAGCACCGACGCCGCGACGAGCAGGCCGCCCGGGAGCACGGGCACGACCGTGCCCAGGACGCCGAGGACGACGCCCACGCCCGCGAGCACCGTCACCGTGCTCGCGAAGCCGTCGAGCACCTCACCCACGGCGCCGCCCGGGAACGGCGCCACGACCCGTCACCGGACGCACGACGGCCGCCGTCCCGGTCCGGGACGGCGGCCGTCGGAGCGCCACGAGGTCAGGGTCGCGCCGTGGTCGAGGTGCGTCGGGGGCTCAGGAGCCCGCGAGGCGCGAGGACTCGTCGACGATGTCGGCGCCCGACTCGCGCAGGCGCCCCTCGTGCTCGCGCCCGTGGTGGTTGCAGAAGTACAGCTCGCCGCCGGAGGGCATCCGGACGAGCAGGTAGGCCTGGGCTCCGCACCGGTCGCAGCGGTCGGCCGCGGTGAGGTGCTCTGTCGCGAGGGTGGCGGTCACGTCGTCCTTCCCAGGGGCTCTCGGTCGTTCCGTGGTTCACCGACTCCAACATCGAACCACGGCCTGCCGTTCCCCCATCGGTCGGACGGGCCCGTTCGCTGACGGAGGAACACCGCGCCGCGCTCGGCGCGCCGGCCCCCTCACCCGTGCGGAGCATCCCCGCGCCCGTCCGCCGCCACGGCGGGCGGCTCGGGTCCGCCCCGCCGTCGGGGGCGCCGTCTAGCCTGGCGGCGTGGCACAGCAGACGTCCGCGCCCGCCCGACCGGCGGCGCCCCGCCGGCCGTCCGAGCGCGTCGTGCGCGCGGGGGACCGTGACGACGCGTACACCGCACGGCACCTGTCGGTCCTCGAGGGCCTCGAGGCCGTGCGCAAGCGACCGGGCATGTACATCGGCTCCACCGACGCGCGCGGCCTCATGCACTGCCTGTGGGAGGTCATCGACAACGCCGTCGACGAGGCCCTGGGCGGCCACGCCACGCGCATCGACGTCGTCCTGCACGCCGACGGGTCCGTCGAGGTCCGCGACGACGGGCGCGGCATCCCCGTCGACGCCGAGCCGAAGACGGGCCTGTCCGGGGTCGAGGTCGTCTTCACGAAGCTGCACGCGGGCGGGAAGTTCGGCGGGGGCTCGTACGCGGCCTCCGGCGGTCTCCACGGGGTCGGCGCGTCGGTCGTCAACGCGCTGTCCGCCCGCCTCGACGTCGAGGTCGACCGCGGCGGTCGCACGCACGCCATGAGCTTCCGGCGCGGTGAGCCCGGCGTCTTCGACGACGCCGGCGGCGCCCCGAGCGCCTCCTCGCCGTTCGCGCCCTTCACCGACTCCTCCGAGCTCGCGGTGCGGGGGCGCACCCGCAAGGGCGCCAGCGGGACGCGCATCCGCTACTGGGCCGACCCGCAGGTCTTCCTGCCCGACGCCGCCTTCGCCTACGACGAGCTCGTGGCCCGCGCCCGCCAGACGGCCTTCCTCGTGCCCGGGCTCCACCTCGTCCTCGTCGACGAGCGGGACGGCCGCCGCGGCGAGGACGGGGAGCCGCGGGTCGAGGAGTTCCGCTTCGACGGCGGCATCACCGAGTTCGCCGACCACCTCGCCACCGACCCGCCGGTCAGCGACGTGTGGCGGCTGCAGGGCAGCGGCCGCTTCACCGAGACGGTGCCCGTCCTCGACGCGATGGGGCACCTGGAGCCCACCGAGGTCGAGCGCGAGTGCGTCGTCGACGTCGCGCTCCGGTGGGGCACCGGTTACGACACGACGGTCCGCAGCTTCGTCAACATCATCGCCACGCCCAAGGGCGGCACACACCTCGCGGGCTTCGAGGCCGCTCTGCAGAAGGTGCTGCGCAAGGCCATCGAGGAGAACGCCCGCAAGCTCAAGGTGAGCTTCTCCGGCAAGCCGGGCGGCGACAAGCTCGAGCGCGACGACGTCATGGCCGGCCTCACGGCGGTGCTCACCGTGCGCCTGGCCGAGCCGCAGTTCGAGGGGCAGACCAAGGAGGTGCTCGGCACCTCGGCGGTCCGCGGCATCGTGGCCCGCACGGTGGAGAAGGAGCTCTCCGCCCGGCTGGCCTCGACGCGCCGCGAGGAGAAGGCGCAGTCGGCGGCCGTGCTCGAGAAGGTCGTCTCGGAGATGAAGTCGCGCATCAGCGCACGGATGCACCGGGAGACCCAGCGGCGCAAGAGCGCCCTCGAGAGCTCGTCGCTGCCGCCCAAGCTCAAGGACTGCCGCAGCAGCGACGCCGACCGCACCGAGCTCTTCATCGTCGAGGGCGACAGCGCCCTCGGCACGGGCATGCGCGCCCGGCAGAGCGAGTACCAGGCGCTCCTGCCCATCCGCGGCAAGATCCTCAACGTCCAGAAGGCGTCGCTGGCCGACATGCTCGGCAACGCCGAGTGCGCGGCCATCCTGCAGGTCATCGGGGCCGGGTCGGGGCGCTCCTTCGACCTGGAGGCGGCGCGCTACGGGCGGGTCATCGTCATGACCGACGCCGACGTCGACGGCGCCCACATCCGCACGCTGCTGCTCACGCTGTTCTTCCGCTACATGCGCCCCCTCGTGGAGGCGGGCCGCGTCTTCGCCGCCGTCCCGCCGCTGCACCGCGTGGAGGTCCTCGGCGCCGGCCGCCGCCCGGCGGAGGTCGTCTACACCTACTCCGAGGCCGAGCTGGCGAGCCTGCTGCGCGACCTCGAGAAGAAGGGACGCCGCTGGAAGCCGGGGATCCAGCGCTACAAGGGCCTCGGCGAGATGGACGCCGACCAGCTGGCGGAGACGACGATGGACCCCACCCGCCGGACCCTGCGCCGGGTGCGCATCGAGGACGCCGCTGCGGCCGAGCGGGTCTTCGAGCTCCTCATGGGCGGGGAGGTGGCGCCTCGGCGCGACTTCATCGTCGAGAACGCCGCCGACCTGGACCGCGAGCGCATCGACGCGGGCGGCCATCGTCTCCGTCTTGCCCGACCCGGCGCCCGCGACGACGAGCAGCGGCTCGGGCGCCGCCTCGACGACGGCGCGCTGCTCGTCGTCGCGGACGTCGGGCTCTCGGCCGTCGTGGAGATGTTCGTCTTCCTCGGCGTCCTCCTGCTCGGGGTGCTGTGGGCGCACCGCGAGGGGGCGTTCT
>NZ_JABEMA010000220.1 GCF_013004605.1 Pseudokineococcus marinus | reverse complement strand
TGCACCACCTGGCGGCCACGGCCGGCAGGGCGGGGGTCCGCGCCTACGCCGAGCACCGCGCCCACGAGCTGCGGGAGCGCTACGCGCCGGAGGTGCGGGCGGCCGGCCCGGAGGTCACGGCCCGCGCCCGCGCCCTCGCGGGCGCCCTGGGGCGCGACGGCTTCGCGGCCAGCGCCCGACCCGTCGACACGGGAACAGGCGTCGCCGCGGTCCAGTTGTGCCAGGGGAGGTGCCCGGTGCAGCACGCCGCGGCCGCCTTCCCCGAGCTCTGCGAGGCGGAGACGCAGGCCTTCTCCGAGCTCCTCGGCGTCGGCACCCGCCGTCTCGCGACCCTGGGCGCCGGCGGGCGCGTGTGCACCACGCACGTGCCGACCGCACCGCCCGACCACGACCGGCCGGCCCAGCACCACCCGGCCCAGCACGGCACCACCACGAGCGGCGGACCGCGCCGGGCCCCCGGCCCGGCCGCCCGCCGCACCCCGAGCAGTCCGGAGGGACCACGCGGATGAGCACCGACGTCGAAGCACTGAACCCCGAGCTCGAGGGCATCGGCACCTACACCTACGGGTGGGCCGACTCCGACCTGGCCGGCACCAACGCCCGCCGCGGCGTGGACGAGGACGTCGTCGCCGACATCTCGGGTCGCAAGGGCGAGCCCGACTGGATGCTGCGCACCCGCCAGAAGGCGCTGCGGATGTTCGGCCGCAAGCCGATGCCGAGCTGGGGCAGCGACCTCGACGGCATCGACTTCGACAACATCAAGTACTTCGTGAAGTCCACGGAGAAGCAGGCCACCTCCTGGGACGAGCTGCCCGAGGACATCAAGAACACCTACGACCGCCTCGGCATCCCGGAGGCGGAGAAGCAGCGCCTCGTCGCGGGCGTGGCGGCGCAGTACGAGTCGGAGGTCGTCTACCACCAGATCCGCGAGGACCTGGAGGAGAAGGGCGTCATCTTCGTCGACACCGACACGGGCCTGCGCGAGCACGAGGAGCTCTTCAAGGAGTACTTCGGCTCCGTCATCCCGCCCGGGGACAACAAGTTCGCGGCGCTCAACACCGCGGTCTGGTCGGGCGGCTCCTTCATCTACGTGCCGCCGGGCGTGCACGTCGACATCCCGCTGCAGGCCTACTTCCGGATCAACACCGAGAACATGGGCCAGTTCGAGCGCACGCTCATCATCGCCGACGAGGGCTCGTACGTGCACTACGTCGAGGGCTGCACGGCGCCGATCTACAAGAGCGACTCGCTGCACTCGGCCGTCGTCGAGATCGTCGTGAAGAAGGACGCCCGCGTCCGCTACACGACCATCCAGAACTGGTCGAACAACGTCTACAACCTCGTCACCAAGCGGGCGACCGCGGCCGAGGGCGCCACCATGGAGTGGATCGACGGCAACATCGGCTCCAAGGTGACGATGAAGTACCCGGCCGTCTTCCTCATGGGGGAGGGCGCCAAGGGCGAGACCCTGTCCATCGCCTTCGCCGGCGAGGGCCAGCACCAGGACGCCGGCGCCAAGATGGTGCACGCGGCGCCGCGGACGTCGTCCTCCATCGTCAGCAAGTCGGTGGCGCGCGGGGGCGGGCGCACGTCCTACCGGGGGCTCGTCCAGGTCCTCGAGGGGGCGCACCACTCGGCGTCGACCGTCCGCTGCGACGCGCTGCTCGTCGACCAGATCAGCCGGTCGGACACCTACCCCTACGTCGACGTCCGCGAGGACGACGTCTCCATGGGGCACGAGGCGACCGTCTCCAAGGTCAGCGAGGACCAGCTCTTCTACCTCATGTCCCGCGGCATGAGCGAGGACGAGGCCATGGCGATGATCGTGCGCGGGTTCGTCGAGCCCATCGCGCGCGAGCTGCCCATGGAGTACGCGCTCGAGCTCAACCGCCTCATCGAGCTGCAGATGGAGGGCGCGGTCGGCTGAGGACCGCCCCCACGCCGCCGCCGGCCGCCCCTCCCGGGCGACCGGCGGCGGTGGCGCGAGCGCGACGGGACGCCCGCCGTCCTCGCAGCCCTCGAGCCTCGCTGCACGAGCACCCCGCCCCACGAGCACCCCACGAGCACGGAGGACCGTCATCAGCACCCCCGACACGCGCCAGGCCGACCACGAGGCGGCGGCCCAGGTGGCCGACGCCGTGGACGCCCGCCAGGAGCACGCCGTCGACCACGCCGCCGAGGCGCCCGCCGCCGTGACGCTCGACTCGTCGCGCAGCCCGGGCCCCGGCTACGACACGGCGGCCGCCCGCGTGGCCGAGGCCGGGGAGGCCGTGCTCGAGGCGTCGCGCGGCGAGCGCCCGCGGTCCTTCGACCCGGCCGACTTCCCGGTGCCGACGGGCCGCGAGGAGGTGTGGCGCTTCACGCCGCTCGACCGCCTCGGCGGGCTGCTCGAGGACGTCCCCTCCGACGAGGACGCGCGCGACGTCGTCGTCCAGGCCCCCGACGGCGTGCACGTCGGCGAGCTCGGGCGCGGCGAGGGCGTGCGCGGGAGCGCCCTGGTGCCCGAGGACCGGGCCGCGGCCCTGGCCGACGCGGCGTCGCCGACGGCGACGCACGTGCGCGTCCCGCGCGAGGTCGAGCTCGACGAGCCGGTGCACGTCTCGGTCGTCGGCCGCGCCGGCCGCCGCGGCGCGGGCCACCTCGTCGTCGAGGCCGAGCGCCACTCGCGGGCCGTCGTCGTCGTCGAGCACACGGGCGGGGGCGCGCACGCCGACGCCCTCGAGGTCGTCGTCGGCGACGGCGCCGAGCTCACGGTCGTCAGCCTGCAGCTGTGGGACGACGACGCCGTCCACGTGTCCCAGCAGGAGGCGCGCGTCGGCCGGGACGCCCGGTACCGGCACATCGCCGTGACCCTGGGCGGTTCCGTCGTGCGGCTGTCCTCGACGGCCCGGTACGCCGGCCCGGGCGGCGACGCCGAGATGCTCGGGGTCTACTTCGCCGACTCCGGCCAGCACCTCGAGCACCGCTCCTTCGCCGACCACGCCGAGCCCCGCTGCCGCAGCGACGTCCGCTACAAGGGCGCGCTGCAGGGCGAGACGGCCCGCACCGTGTGGATCGGCGACGTCCTCATCCGCGCGGCGGCGCAGGGCACCGAGACCTACGAGCTCAACCGCAACCTCGTCCTCACCGACGGGGCCCGCGCCGACTCCGTGCCGAACCTCGAGATCGAGACGGGCGACATCGAGGGCGCCGGCCACGCCAGCGCGACGGGTCGCTTCGACGACGAGCAGCTGTTCTACCTGCGCTCGCGCGGCATCCCCGAGGAGGTCGCCCGGCGCCTCGTCGTGCGCGGCTTCTTCGCGGACGTCGTCCAGCGGATCGGCGTGCCCGCGGTCACCGAGCGGGTCATGTCGGCCATCGAGGCCGAGCTCGACCTGGCGGTCGGACCCGTGGCCGGCGTCGCCGCCCCCGCGGACGCCGCGGCCGAGCCGGCGCTGGCCGCCGCGCCGTCCTCCGCGGGCGCCCCGGCGGGTGGCGCGTGAGCCTCGTCCGGGTGCTCGCCGCCGGCGACCTCCAGCCGGGGTCGCTGCGCGCCGTCGACGTCCCCGACGCGGCCGGCACGCTGCTGCCGGTCGTCGTCGTGCGCGACGAGGACGGCGGGTACCACGCGCTCGGCGACGAGTGCTCCCACCAGGCCGTGCTGCTCTCGGACGGCGAGGACGACGCCGTCGAGGGCTGCGCCCTCGAGTGCTGGCTGCACGGCTCCCGCTTCGACCTGCGCACGGGGCAGCCCTCGGGGCTGCCCGCCACGCGCCCGGTGCCCGTCTACCGCGTGGCCGTCGACGGCGAGGACGTCCTCGTCGACGTCGAGGCCCGACCGGACGACGAGAGCACCACCCCGACCCCCACGACCACCGGCGCGCCCGGCGCGCCCGCGAAGGAGAGCTGACATGGCCACCCTCGAGATCCGCGACCTGCACGTGAGCGTCGAGACCGACGGCGAGCCGACGGAGATCCTCCGCGGCGTCGACCTGACCATCGAGTCGGGGCAGACCCACGCGATCATGGGGCCGAACGGCTCCGGCAAGTCCACGCTCGCCTACTCGATCGCCGGCCACCCGAAGTACACGATCACCGGCGGCACCGTGACGCTCGACGGCCAGGACGTGCTCGCCATGAGCGTCGACGAGCGCGCCCGCGCGGGTCTCTTCCTCGCCATGCAGTACCCGGTCGAGGTGCCGGGCGTCACCGTCTCCAACTTCCTGCGGACGGCGAAGACGGCGCTGGACGGCGAGGCGCCCGCGCTGCGCCACTGGGTCAAGGACGTCCGCACGGCCATGAGCGACCTGAAGATGGACCCGGCCTTCGCCGAGCGCAACGTCAACGAGGGCTTCTCCGGCGGTGAGAAGAAGCGCCACGAGATCCTCCAGATGGAGCTGCTCAAGCCGAAGTTCGCCGTCCTCGACGAGACCGACTCGGGCCTCGACGTCGACGCGCTGAAGATCGTCTCGGACGGCGTGAACCGCGTCCGCGCCGGCGGCGACGTCGGCGTGCTGCTCATCACGCACTACACCCGGATCCTGCGGTACGTGCGCCCCGACGTCGTCCACGTCTTCGTCGCCGGCCGCGTCGCCGAGACCGGCGGCCCCGAGCTGGCCGACGAGCTCGAGGAGAACGGCTACGACCGCTTCGTCCAGGCGGTCGCGGCGTCCTGAGCGCCCGCACCACCGCGACCACCGCACCGCCCGTCCCTGGGAGGACCGCATGAGCGAGACCACCGCACCCACCGAGCCCAGCACCGCCCCCTCCGGGGCGGCGACCGGCCCGACCCCGGCCGAGGTCGCCGACGTCGAGGAGGCGCTGCGCGACGTCGTGGACCCCGAGCTCGGCGTCAACATCGTCGACCTCGGGCTCCTGTACGGCCTCACCGTCGACGAGTCCAACCACGCGGTGCTCGACCTCACGCTGACGTCGGCGGCCTGCCCGCTCACCGACGTCATCGAGGACCAGACCGCCGCGGCGCTGGCCGACGTCGTCGCCGGGCACAGCATCAACTGGGTCTGGATGCCGCCGTGGGGCCCGGAGAAGATCACCGACGACGGGCGCGAGCAGCTGCGCGCGCTCGGCTTCAACATCTGAGCGCTCCCGCGCCTCCGCCCGCAGGGCCCACGGGGCCCGGCCCGGCGGACGACGGCCCGGCGCCCGGCCGGACCGCGCTGGTGCCGCTCGCCCGGTTCGAGGGGTGGCTCGAGCGCTTCGGCGCCGGGCACGGCGGCGCGGTCCGCCTCGTCGCCGGCG
>NZ_JABEMA010000022.1 GCF_013004605.1 Pseudokineococcus marinus | reverse complement strand
CGGCCCTGGCCGGGGCGGGCGCCCAGCCCGACGGGGAGACCGCGGCGCTGCTCGCCGAGCTCGCCCCCGGCGACCGGGCGGGCTGAGGCCGGCCCCCCGGCGTCGCCCGGGGGCGGCCGGCGTCGCCCGTAGGGTCGCGCCCATGGCCGCCGACCAGCCCTCCGCCCGTCCCGAGCCCTTCGACGCCGTCGACGTCATCCGCGCGAAGCGCGACGGCGGGGCGCTGACCGACGCCCAGGTGGACTGGGTCGTCGACGCCTACACCCGCGAGGTCGTCGCCGAGGAGCAGATGTCGGCGCTCGCCATGGCCGTGCTGCTCAACGGGATGACCCGCGCCGAGACGGCCCGCTGGACGGCGGCGATGATCGCCTCGGGGGAGCGGCTCGACCTCTCCTCGGGCCTGTCGCGGCCCACGGCGGACAAGCACTCCACCGGCGGGGTCGGCGACAAGATCACGCTGCCGCTGGCGCCCCTCGTCGCCGCGTGCGGCGCGGCCGTCCCCCAGCTGTCCGGGCGCGGCCTCGGCCACACGGGCGGGACGCTCGACAAGATGGAGGCGATCCCCGGCTGGCGGGCGTCGCTGTCCACCGACGAGGTGCGCCGCCAGCTCGAGGACGTCGGCGCCGTCGTGTGCGCCGCGGGGGCCGACCTCGCGCCGGCCGACAAGCGCCTCTACGCGCTGCGCGACGTCACGGGCACGGTCGAGTCGGTGCCGCTCATCGCCAGCTCGATCATGAGCAAGAAGATCGCCGAGGGCACCGACGCCCTGGTGCTCGACGTCAAGGTCGGCTCCGGCGCCTTCATGAAGGACCTCGAGCGCGCCCGCGAGCTCGCGGAGACCATGGTGGCGCTCGGCTCCGACGCCGGGGTGCGCACGGTGGCGCTGCTCACCGACATGTCGACGCCGCTCGGGCTGACGGCGGGCAACGCCCTCGAGGTGCGCGAGTCCGTCGAGGTGCTCGCCGGCGGCGGCCCCCGCGACGTCGTCGACCTCACCCTGGCGCTGGCCCGCGAGATGCTCGCGGCCGCGGGCGTGGACGGGGTGGACCCGGCCGACGCCCTCGCGGACGGGCGGGCGATGGACGTCTGGCGGCGCATGGTCGCCGCGCAGGGCGGGGACCCGGGCGCCGAGCTGCCCCGCGCCCGCGAGACGGACGTCGTCCTCGCGCCCGCCGACGGCGTCCTCGTGCGCCTCGACGCGCTCGCCGTCGGCGTCGCCGCCTGGCGCCTCGGGGCCGGGCGCGCGCGGCGGGAGGACCCGGTGCAGGCGGGGGCGGGCGTCGAGCTGCACGCCAAGCCGGGCGACGCCGTCCGCGCCGGCCAGCCGCTGATGACCCTGCACACCGACACCCCGGAGCGCTTCGGGCGCGCCCGCGAGGCGCTCGAGGGCGCCGTGGACGTCGCCCCCGAGGGCTCCCGCCCCGACGTCCCGGAGCTCGTGCTCGACCGCGTCGGCGGCTGAGGGCCCGCCGTCCGGCCGGGTCCTGCCTCCGCTCGACGCCCCTGCCCGGGGTCCGGGCTCGCGCGCGTCCGGACGGGCGCCCAGGGTGGGGCACCGGCGGGCGGACGCCCGCCGCTGGGACGAGGAGGACGCGTGAGCGAGCAGACGGGCAGCACCGGGGCCGACGGGACCGAGGGCGACCGCGCGGAGGAGCCGCGCGACGTCGACGTCTTCGACAACGCGGAGGTCGAGACCGTCCAGGGGGAGCAGACGAACTACGTCTCCCGCGCCTCCGGGGGCGGCTCGGTGCCGGAGGACCAGGACGAGACCACCCACCTGCCGGACTCCACGGGCACCTCCGGCGGCGACCCGCTGGGCGGCGTCCTCGCGGGCGAGGACGCGCCGTCGACCGACGGGGCCGTCAGCGGTGACACCGGCCCGGAGCACCACGGCCAGCAGGGCGGGGGCTACTGACCCGGGTCGTGGCGGGCCGGCCCGGGGTGCGCGGCCCCCGGGCCGGCGTCAGGCCAGCTCGACCGGGTGCCCGAGGGTGATGCGCATCAGCTCCTCGTAGCTGGTGCTCATCGCCGTGCCCGGGCGGCCCGCGGGCGCCCACAGGACGGCGTGGTCGCCCAGGGCGGTGTCGACGAGGACGACGTCGACCCGCAGGGCGTCGGTCGGCAGGCCCGTCGGCGGGAGGTCCTCCGGGGCGCAGCCGGTGAGGGCCAGCACCTCGTGGGGGGCGGCGGCGCGGACGGCGGTGACGCCGAGGCCGGACGCCGCCCCCGCCACGTCCGTCGCGCGCACGCGCCGCCGCTGGGGCGCGAGGACGAGCACGGCCGGCACCTCGGCGTCACCGGCGCCGCGGCGCTCGGCCCCGCCCGTGAGCGGCGGCCACGGGCCCTCGTCCGGCTCCCCGCCGTACCGGGTGGCGGTCGGCGCGGACGGGTCCTCCTCCTCGACGAGCAGCAGGTGGCAGCGCACGAGCGCCCCGACGGGGACCCCCAGCTCGTCGGCGAGGTCCTCGGGGGAGCGGGCCACGTGGTCGAGGACGACGACGTCCGCCTCCGCCCCCGCGTCGGCGAGCGCCTGGCGCACCCGCGTGGTCCGGGGGTCGGTCGGGTCGACGGACCGCACCGCCTCCTCGATGCGCTCGGTGTCGATGCGGATGCCCGCGGCGAAGGCCTCGACGATGCCGAGGACGTGGGCGCGCAGCCAGGGGCGCTGCGTGAAGAGCCGGGCGTGCGCGCACTCGCGCAGCGCGAGGTAGAGGCGCACCTCCTCCAGCGGGACCTCGAGGCCCTCGGCGAAGGCGTCGACGTTCGCGGGCAGGAGGGCGGTGGTCCCCTCCGGGGCGAGGGGCAGGCCGATGTCGGTGCCCGACACGACCTCGCCGGCCAGCTCGCCGATCGCCTGGCCCACCTGCATCCCGAAGACGGCGCCGCCGACGGAGCGGACGACGCCGCTGGCCGCGGAGACCATGGCCCGCATCTCCGGCGGCGCCTGCTCGGCCATCGCCGTCGCCATCGCCTCGCCCACGGAGCGCGCCACGGGCTCGGCGAGCTGCTTCCAGACCGGGAGGGTGGCCTCCACCCACTCCGAGCGCGACCAGGCGGCGCTCGTCGCGCCCGCGCTCCCGAGGGCCGTGCGCTCGTCGAGCCACAGGTCGGCCAGCCGCAGCGCCTCCGCGGCGGAGCGGCGAGCCGCGTCCGGGACGCTCGGGTCGCCGTCGACGACGGCGCGCTGGCGGGCCACCTGGTGGGCGAGGTCCCAGTTGACGGGCCCGTCCCCGCCGCCCGCCATCATCTGCTGGACCTGGGCCATCATCCGGCCGAGCGCCGCCGGGTCGCCGGGCAGCCCCGCGGCCTGGAGGGCGGCCGGGTCGAGGCCCGCGAAGGGGTTCGCGCCGGCGGGTCCGCCGCCGGGCGGCATGCCGCCCATCAGCTGGCGCAGGAGGTCCTCGAGGGGGTTGCGGCCCTCGCCGTCGTCGGGGCGGCCGGGGGGCGGGGTCTGGCTCATGGCTCCTCCTGCGGGCGGGACGCGTGCGGGTCGCCGGCTCGTGCTCGCCGGTGGGCGCCGGTGCGGACGGGGCGGTCGGGGGACGACGGCCCGGGGTCCGGCCCTCGCGCCGGCGCCCGTGCGGCGCCCCGGCTCTCCACGGTAGCGAGCGGCGGGGGAGGATCGCCCTCGCGCGGGCGCCGTCCGCGCAGGGCGTAGCGCCCCGCCCGCAGGGGCGCGGGGCGGAGGCGGCGTCGAGGAGGGGTGCATGGGCGAGGACGTCAGCGCGGTCGACCGGTCCGACCCCGACGGCGCCGCCGGGAGCGAGGGCGGCGCCGAGCGCCGCCGCGGGCCGTGGCGCTCGGCCGCGGGCGCCCTGGGCGTCTGCTTCGCGGCGTCGCTCCTGCTGCTGTCGCTCCTCGGCGCGGCCGGCACGCCGTACGCGGTGGAGGCCCCCGGCCCCGTCCTCGACGTCCTCGGCGAGGGGCGCGACGGCGAGCCGCTCATCAGCGTGGAGGGGCGGGAGACCTACCCCACCGAGGGGAGCCTGGACCTGCTGACGGTGAGCACCTCCGGCGGCCCCGGCCGTGACGTCGTCCTCGCGCAGGTGGTCTCCGCGTGGCTCGACCCCGTGGAGGAGGCCCTGCCCGTGGGGCGGGTCTTCGCGCCCGACCAGACCCGCGAGGACGTCGACGAGGCGCGCCAGGCGCAGATGTCGTCCTCCCAGCAGGCGGCGACGGCAGCCGCCCTGCGCGAGCTCGACGTCCCCGTCGACGTGCGCCTGCGCGTCTCCGGGGCGGCCGGCGAGGAGCTGCCGGAGGGCCTGGAGCGCGGGGACGTCATCACCGCGGTCGACGGCCGCCCCGCCCCGACCGTCGACGACCTCCGCGCGGGCCTCCAGGAGGTCGAGCCCGGCGCCGAGGTGCGCCTCGGGCTCGAGCGCGACGGCGCGGACCTCGAGGTGGCCGTCACCACGTCCCGGGGCGACGACGGCCGCACCGTCCTCGGCGTCCTGCTCGACCCCGAGGTGCAGGTGCCCTTCGAGGTCGACATCAGCATCGACGACGTCGGCGGCCCGAGCGCCGGCATGGTCTTCGCCCTGGGGCTCGTCGACCTCCTGACGCCCGGCTCCCTCACCGGGGGCCTGCACGTCGCCGGGACGGGCACGGTGAGCGCCGAGGGCGCGGTCGGGCCCATCGGCGGCATCCGGCAGAAGCTCGTGGGCGCCTCCCGCGCGGGGGCCGAGGTCTTCCTCGCCCCGGCGGTCAACTGCGACGAGGTCGTCGGGCACGTGCCGGACGGGATGCGCGTCGTCGCCGTCTCCTCCCTCGAGCAGGCGCGCTCGGCCCTCGAGGAGCTGGCCGACGGGGGAGGGCAGGAGCTGCCCGGCTGCCGGGAGGCGCTGGCCGCGGCCGGCTGAGCACCGCCCTCCGCCCGCGCGGGCCCCGCGGACCACCTTCCCGAGGACGCGGTGCGCAGGCGGCCTCCGGGAGCGGGGCCGGCGTCAGCCGCCCGTGAGCGTGGCGCGCAGGGCCGCCGACAGGCCGGGCACGAGGTCCTCGCCGACGACGACGCGCAGGTCGTCGTCCTCGAGGCGCCGGCGCACCGCGCTGCCCGTGGACCCGTCCCGCAGCACGGCGACGGCGATGCGGACGTCCTGGCGCTCGGGGTGGGAGCGCACCGCCTCGAGGGCGGCCGCGGGGTCCTCGGGCAGCTCCACGGAGGGCGGCACGACGACGCGCTCGACGACGACCGCCGCTCCCGCCACGGCCGGCGGCCAGCCGATGCGCCCGAGGAGCTCCTCGAGGCCCTCGGCCTCGGGCAGCTCCTCCTGCTCGACCGACGTCAGGTGGTCGGGGTCGCCGAGGGCCTCGGCGACGACCTCGGCGGGCAGGACGTCCGCCAGCGACGGGTCCGCCGCGACGGCGTCCGCCGTGCGCACGAGGGCGAAGACGCGCGGCGGCGCGTCCCACCCGGCGACCGCCGCGTGGCGCTCGACCTCGAGGGCCGCGCGCTCGAGCGCCGCGAGCGGGGGAACCGGCGGGGCGGCCCGCTCGTCGTCCGGGGAGGGACCGGGGGAGGTGTCCACGGCGCCGATCGTGCCGCACCCGGGCGCCCCGCGGCCGCCCGGCAGGGGGGCCGGGGGTCGCCCTGGGGGCCGGCGGTGACCGTGGGACCCTGGGACCGCACCGTCCGCAGCCCGCAGCCGGCCGTCGCGAGACGACCACGAGAGGTTCCCCAGACGTGAGCTCCAGCACATCACCGCCGCGGCGCCGCGGCGCGCTCCTGCCCGCCGTCGTCGTCGTCGTGGTCCTCGTCGGCCTCGTCGTGGCCGCGAGCCAGGTCGTCACCGAGTACGCGTGGTTCTCCCAGCTCGGCTTCGCCGAGGTCTACACCACGAGGCTGCTCACCCAGGGCGCGCTCTTCGCCGTCGGCGGCCTGCTCATGGCCGTCGCCGTCCTCGTCAGCCTCCGCGTGGCCTACCGGTCGCGCCCGGTCTACGCGCCGGTCGACGCCGAGTCGGCGAACCTCGACCGCTACCGCGAGAGCCTCGAGCCGCTGCGCCGCCTCCTGTCGGTGGCCGTGCCGGTCGTCCTCGGCCTCTTCGCGGGGTCGGCGGCGTCGGCCCAGTGGGAGCAGGTCCTGCTCTTCCTCAACGCCGAGCCCTTCGGCGCCGAGGACCCGATCTTCCGCACCGACGTCGGCTTCTGGGTCTTCACGCTGCCCTTCCTCAGCTTCCTGGTGTCCTTCCTCACGGCGGTCGTGCTCCTGGCCGGCATCGGCGCGGCCCTCGTGCACTACCTCTACGGCGGCCTGCGGCTGCAGGGCCAGGGCCCCCGGACCACGACGACGGCCCGCGTGCAGCTGTCGGTGAGCGCCGGGCTCCTCGTGCTCCTGCAGGCCGGCTCCTACTGGCTCGACCGGTACAGCACGCTGACGGACGGCAGCGGCCGATTCCTCGGCGCCACCTACACGGGCGTCAACGCCGAGATCCCGGGGCGCACGATCCTCGCGGTCATCGCGCTGCTCGTCGCCGTGCTCTTCGTCGTCACGGCCTTCCGCGGCAGCTGGCGGCTGCCCGCGCTCGGCGTCGTCGTCATGCTCGCCTCCGCGGTCGTCGTGGGCGGCGTGTACCCCTACGTCGTCCAGCGCTTCCAGGTGGACCCGAGCGCCCAGACCCGCGAGGCGCCGTACCTGCAGCACAACATCGACGCGACCCGCGCCGCCTTCGACGTGGACACCACCGAGGTGACCAACTACCAGGCGAGCACGCAGGCCGAGGCGGGCGCGCTGCGCGACGACGCCGAGACCACCGCGAACATCCGCGTGCTCGACCCGGCGATCGTCCAGCCGGCGTTCCAGCAGGACCAGCGGCAGCGGCAGTACTACACGTTCTCCGACCCGCTGGACGTCGACCGCTACGAGATCGACGGGCAGGTCGAGGACGCCGTCATCGGCGTGCGCGAGCTCGACCTCTCCGGCCTGTCGGGCGGCCAGCAGAACTGGGTGAGCACCGCCACGATCTTCACGCACGGCTACGGCGTGGTGGCGGCCTACGGCAACCAGCGCGGCGAGGGCGGCCTGCCCGCCTACTTCCAGTCCGGCATCAACACGCCGGGCGCGCTCGGCGACTTCGAGCCGCGCATCTACTTCGGGCAGAACTCGCCGGAGTACTCGATCGTCGGCGCTCCCGAGGGCACCGAGCCCCGCGAGGTGGACTACCCGACCGACGACGAGGGCGGCGACGGCGTCGCCAACAACACCTACTCCGGCGACGGCGGCCCGTCGGTCGGCTCGTGGTGGCAGCGGCTCCTCTACGCCGTGAAGTTCCAGGAGCAGAACATCCTCCTGTCGGACGCCCTCAACAGCGAGAGCCAGATCCTCTACGACCGCGACCCGCGCGAGCGCGTCGGCAAGGTCGCCCCCTTCCTCACCCTCGACGGCGACCCGTACCCGGCCGTCGTCGACGAGCGCGTCGTCTGGATCGTCGACGGCTACACGACGAGCAACGAGTACCCCTACTCCCAGCGGCAGACGCTGCAGGACGTCACGGTCGACAGCCAGACCGCCGGTCTCACCGGCTCGGCCGCGGCGGCGGGGCAGGGGGCGCAGACCCTCACGGCGCTCCCGCCCGAGGAGGTCAACTACATCCGCAACTCGGTCAAGGCGACCGTGGACGCCTACTCCGGCGAGGTCGTGCTGTACGCCTGGGACGAGCAGGACCCGGTGCTGCAGGCGTGGGAGTCGGTCTTCCCCGACGCCCTCACGCCGGTGTCGGAGATGAGCGAGGACCTGCTCGACCACGTGCGCTACCCCGACGACCTCTTCAAGGTCCAGCGCAGCGTCCTCGGGGCCTACCACGTGACGAACCCGGCGGTGTTCTTCCAGAACAGCGACCGCTGGCAGATCCCGGACGACCCGACGGCCGACGTGCCCGAGGGCGTGCGGCCGCCCCTGCAGCCCGCCTACTACCTGACGCTGCAGATGCCCGGGCAGGACGAGCCGGCCTTCTCGCTGACGTCCTCCTACATCCCGAGCTCGGACGCGGACGCCAGCAACATCCTCACGGGCTTCCTCGCCGTGGACGGCGACGCCGGGGGCAGCGGGCCCGGGCAGGTGGCCGAGGGGTACGGGCAGCTGCGGCTGCTGCAGCTGCCGCGCAACCTCGTGATCAACGGGCCGGGGCAGGTGCAGAACGACTTCGACGCCGACCCGACGATCTCCACCGAGCTCAACCTGCTGAGCCAGAACAACACCGACGTGGCGTTCGGCAACCTCCTCACCCTCCCGGTGGGCGGCGGGCTGCTCTACGTGCAGCCGGTCTACGTGCAGAGCTCCGGCGGCACGCAGATCCCGCGCCTGCAGTACGCGCTCGTGTCCTTCGGCAGCGAGATCGGCTTCGCCCAGACCCTCGACGAGGCGCTCAACCAGGTCTTCGGCGGCGACTCGGGCGCGACCGCGGGCGACGCCGGCGACGGCGGCGACGGCCCGGTCACCCCGCCGGCGGAGGGCGGGGGCGGCGCGCCCGCTCCGTCCGGCGCCCAGGAGCAGCTGGCCGAGGCCCTGCAGGACGCGCAGGCGGCGCTGCAGGCCGGCCAGCAGGCGCTCGCCGACGGCGACTTCGCCACCTACGGCGAGCAGCAGGACGCCCTGTCCGAGGCCGTCACGCGGGCCCTGCAGGCGCAGGGGCAGGTCGACGCCGCCACCGGTGCCGACGCGACGGCGCAGGACGGCTCCACCCCCGCGCCGACGGCGACGGCCACGGCCCCGGCCGAGGGCACCGCGGGCGGGTGACGGGAGCGGTCGGCGGTCGCCCGGGAGGTGACCGCCGACCGCGTCGCCGGTCACCGCCGCGCGGATTTGGCGACGAGGGGGACCCCGCGTACTGTTCCTCGTGCGACGCGGGGTGGAGCAGTTCGGTAGCTCGCTGGGCTCATAACCCAGAGGTCGCAGGTTCAAATCCTGCCCCCGCTACCAGGTGGCGAAGGCCCCCGGACCAGTGGTCCGGGGGCCTTCGTCGTCCGCGGTGCAGGTCGCACGGGGCGGCACGACCGCGGCCACGGCCACGACCACCGGTGGTTTGGCCTGCGGCCGGTCATGACGTACCGTCGCTGCCACGACGCGGGGTGGAGCAGTTCGGTAGCTCGCTGGGCTCATAACCCAGAGGTCGCAGGTTCAAATCCTGCCCCCGCTACCACGAGGCACAGGCCCCGGACCGACAGGTCCGGGGCCTGCGCCGTCCCGGGGCGCGGCGGCTCGCGAGCGGCCCTAGCGTCGAGGGCATGTCCGACGCCACGACGCCCCCGCCCACCGTCTTCGTCCTCTACGGCGCCACGGGCGACCTCGCCCGCCGCATGGTGCTGCCGGCCTTCTACGACCTGGCGTGCCGCGGGCTCATGCCGGAGGACTGGCGCCTCGTCGGCAACGGCCGCGGCGACGTGGCGCACGAGGACTTCCGCGGCCACGTCCGCGAGGTCCTCGAGGAGTTCGGCCCGCACCCGGACGAGGGCCCGTGGGACGACTTCTCCTCACGCCTGCTGTTCGCCGGCGGCGGCTTCAAGACCGACGACCCGGGGAGCCTCCTCGACGTCATCGCGCACGCCCGGTCGGACATGAGCGGGGGCACGGGGGAGCGGGCCCACCTCGTGCACTACCTGGCGATCCCGCCGAAGGCCTTCCCCGAGACCACCCGCGCCATCGGCGAGCACGACCTCGCCGACGGCGCCACCGTCGTCTACGAGAAGCCCTTCGGCACCTCCCCGGACGACTTCGCCGAGCTCGACCACCTCGTGCACGAGGTGCTCGACGAGCAGCAGGTCTTCCGCATCGACCACTTCCTCGGCAAGGAGGGCACGCAGGACCTGCACGTCCTGCGCTTCGGCAACGCGCTGTTCGGCTCGGCCTGGAGCCGGGACGTCGTCGAGCAGGTGCAGGTCGACGTGCCCGAGTCGCTCGACGTCGCCGACCGCGCCGAGTTCTACGACGCCACGGGCGCCGTGCTCGACATGCTCGTCACCCACCTGTTCCAGGTGACGGCGGAGGTGGCCATGGAGCCGCCCGCGTCGAGCTCCCCGGAGGACCTGCAGGCGGCCCGCGAGGAGGTGCTCGCGGCGGTGCGCCCGCTGTCGAAGGACGACGTCGTCCTCGGGCAGTTCGAGGGCTACCGCGACATCGAGGGCGTCGACGACGACTCCACCACGGACACCTTCGTGGCGGCGCGGGTGTGGGTCGACACCGACCGCTGGCACGGCGTCCCCTTCCTCCTGCGCACCGGCAAGCGCATGGGCGGCGACGCCCAGCGCGTCAGCCTCGTGCTGCGCCGCCCGGACCCGACGCCGCTCACCCACCTGCCCGAGGGCGGTGACGTGCTGACGTTCGACCTGTCGGGTCCCGGGGCGCTCGACGTCGGTCTCGTGCTCAAGAAGCCGGGGCCGGAGATGGCCCTCACCGCGACGTCGGCGCACCTCTCGCTCACCGACGTCGAGGGCGGGCACCCGCTGCCCCCGTACGCGGCGCTGCTGCTCGACGTGCTGCGGGGCGACCGCTCGCTCTTCACCAGCTCTGAGGGGCTCGCGAGCGCCTGGTCGCGGGTGCGACCCCTGCTGGAGGACCGCCCCGAGGTGCAGCCCTACGCGCCCGGCTCGTGGGGGCCGGCGGCGGCCGACGAGCTCGCGGGCCCGCGGGGCTGGCTCGTGGGCGCCGACGAGCGGCGGGAGGGGGGCGGCGAGGACCAGGGTCCCGCCGGCTCCTGACCTCCTCCGACGCACGACGGCCCGGCCCCCTCGCGGGAGCCGGGCCGTCGTGCGTCCTGGCGCGTGCGGGTCAGCGCGGCGAGGCCGCTCAGCTGGGCCAGGCGGCGCGCACGAGCAGGAAGAGGACGAAGAGGAAGACCAGCGCCACGATGGCGATCGGGATGGCCTTGTTGACGGCGCCGGAGGGCTCCTTCGCCTCGTGCGAGGAGAGGCCCGACGTCCCGGCCTCCGAGGGCGGTGTGTCGCCCGGGCGGACGCCGTTCCCCTCCTCGAGGCCGGGGGTGTCCGACGGGTCCGGGTCTGCGCTGGGTGTGGTCACCCGCCCAGTCTGCGCAGCCGGGCGGCTCAGCGCGCGGCGGGTCCTGGCGACGTCGTCGTCCCCGCGGGCCGGGGCGCCAGGGCCGCGAGGACCCGGTCGTGCAGCAGCCCGTTGGTGGCGACGGCGCTGCCGCCGTGCGGCCCGTCCTCGCCCGAGAGCGAGGTGAAGCGGCCCCCGGCCTCGGTGACGACCGGCACGAGGGCCGCCATGTCGTGCAGCGCCAGCTCGGGCTCGCAGGAGACGTCCACGGCCCCCTCGGCGACGAGCACGTGCGACCAGAAGTCGCCGTAGGCCCGGGTGCGCCAGACGGTGCGGGTGAGGTCGAGGACGGGCTCGAGGAGGTCGCGCTCCTCCCACCCGCCGAGGCTCGAGTAGGACAGCGAGGCGTCGGCGAGGTCGTCGACGGCCGAGACGTGCAGCGCCCGGGCCGACGACAGCGACCGGCCCGTCCACGCGCCCGTGCCGGTGCCGGCCCACCAGCGGCGGCCCAGCGCCGGCGCCGACACGACGCCCACGACGGGCTCGCCGTCGACGAGCAGCGCCAGCAGGGTCGCCCACACGGGCACGCCCCGGACGAAGTTCTTCGTGCCGTCGATGGGGTCGACGACCCACTGCCGCGACCCGCTGCCGGTGGCGCCGCCCTCCTCGCCGAGCACGGCGTCGCGGGGGCGGGTGCGGGCCAGCTGCGCGCGCACGAGCTCCTCGGCGCTGCGGTCGGCGTCGGTGACCGGGGTCAGGTCGGGCTTGGCCTCGACGGCGAGGTCGAGCGCCCCGAAGCGGGACGTCGTCAGGGCGTCGACGGCGTCGACGACGACGTGCGCGAGGCGGAGGTCGTCGTCGACCCCGCGGGCGCGGCGCAGGCTCTCGGCCGAGGTGGGGCTCACGGGCCGGACGCTACCGGGGGCCCGCCTGGCGTCGCTGCCGGGCTCGAGGTCCGGGAAGGCCGCCAGCAAGGAGCCGGGGCGCACGTGCGCCAGCCCGAACGAGCGGACGCCCGGCGTGTCGACGACCCAGCCCTCGGGCGGCCCGCCCGCGGGGCCGGGCAGCCGCAGCGCGAGCGCGGAGGAGGACGTGTGCCGGCCCCGCCCCGTGACGTCGTTGACGCGCCCCGTCGCCCGGCCCGCGTCGGGCACGAGCGCGTTGACGAGGGTCGACTTCCCGACGCCCGAGTGCCCCACGAGGACGGTGGTGCGGCCCCGCAGGCGCTCGCGGAGCTCCGCCAGGCCGGCGGCGTCGTGGCGCGGGGGCGCGCCGCCGCCCGTGCCCTCCGCGCCGCCGGTGCCGTCCGGACCGCTGGTGCCGCCGGTCGCGGCGCGGCGCAGCACGACGGCCGGCGTGTCCAGGGCGGCGTAGGCCTCCAGGAGCGGCGCCGGGTCGGCGAGGTCGCCCTTGGTGACGACGAGGAGGGCGTCCATGCCGGCGTCGAGGGCCGCCACGAGGCACCGGTCGACCAGGCCCGTCCGCGGCGCCGGGTCCGCGGCGGCGACGACGACCGCCAGCTGGTCGGCGCCCGCGACGAGGACGCGCTCCACGGGGTCGTCGTCGTCGGCCGAGCGGCGCAGGACCGTGCGGCGCTCGTCCACCCGCACGACCCGGGCCAGGGTGTCCGGCGCGCCGCTCGTGTCGCCGACGAGGTGCACCCGGTCCCCGACGACCACGCCCGCCCGTCCGAGCTCGCGCGCCTTGACGGCCGTGACCTCGACCTCCTGCGGGGTGCCCTCGCCGACGAGGACCGTCGAGCGGCCGCGGTCGACGGTGAGCACCCGGCCGGGGACGGCGTCCGCGTGGCGCGGCCGCTCCTTCGTGCGCGGGCGCGAGCCGCGGGGGTTCGGCCGCGTCCGGACGTCGTCCTCGTCCGGCACCCGGCGGCTCACCGGGCGGCCGCCCCGCTCGCGGTCGCGCCCGCTCCGCCCGGTCCGGCGCCGTCGAGCATGCCGGTCCACAGGTCGACGAAGCCGGGGAGCGTCTTCGCCGTCGTCTCCACGTCCTCGACGACGACGCCCGGGACGCGGAGGCCGAGGACGGCGGCGGCCTGGGCGATGCGGTGGTCGGCGTAGGTGCGCACGAGGTCGCCGTGCAGCGGCCGGGGCCGCACGACGAGGCCGTCCTCGGTCTCCTCGGCGCGCCCGCCCAGCCGCTCGACCTCGCGCACCAGCGCCGCCAGGCGGTCCGTCTCGTGCCCGCGCAGGTGCGCGACGCCCCGCACCCGTGTGGGCGTCGAGGCCAGCGCGGCCAGGGCGACGACGACGGGCACGAGCTCGCCGGCCTCGTGCAGGTCCACGTCGACGCCGAAGAGCTCGCCGCCGCGGACGACGAGGCCCTCGCGGTCGAGGGAGACCTCGGCGCCCATCTCGTCGAGGAGGTCTCGCAACGCGTCGCCGGCCTGCGTCGTGTGCTGCGGCCAGCCGAGGACGCGCACGCGCCCGCCCGTGACCGCGGCGGCGGCGAGGAAGGGCGCCGCGCTCGACAGGTCGGGCTCGACCTGGACGTCGAGGGCGGCCACCGGGCCCGGGCGCACCGCCCAGGTGTCGGGCTCGGAGTCGTCGACGTCGACGCCGACGTCGCGCAGCGTCTCGACCGTCATGGCGACGTGCGGCTGGCTGGGCAGCGGCGGGCCGGCGTGCCGGACGACGAGCCCCTCGGCGTAGCGCGGGGCGGCGAGCAGGAGGCCGGAGACGAACTGGCTCGAGGCGCCGGCGTCGATGGTGACCGCGCCGCCGCGGACGGCGCCGCGACCGTGGACGACCATCGGGAGGGCGCCGCCCGGCGCGTCCTCGACGTCGACGCCCAGGGCGCGCAGCGCGTCGACGACGGGCGCCATGGGGCGCTCCCGGGCGCGGGGGTCGCCGTCGAGGCGGACGTCCCCGTCGGCGAGGGCGGCGAGCGGCGGGACGAAGCGCATGACGGTGCCCGCGAGGCCCACGTCGACCGCGCCGCCGCGCAGCCTCTCGGCCGGCTCCACGACCCAGTCGACGCTCCCGGGGCCGGTCGCCCCCTCCACCTCGCGCACGCGGGCGCCGAGCGCCTCCAGCGCGCCCGCCATCAGGCGGGTGTCGCGCGAGACGAGGGGGGAGCGCAGCCGCGAGGGGCGGTCGGCGAGCGCCGCGACGACGAGGTAGCGGTTCGTCAGCGACTTCGACCCCGGGAGCGAGACGACGGCGTCGACGGGGCCGGGCGCGGTCGGGGCGGGCCACCGGGAGAGCTCCATGCCCGCCAGCGTAGGGAAGAGCCGGACGGGGACCCGCCTCCGGTGACGGCCGCGCGGGCGCGCTCGTAGCCCCGGCGGTGGCCGGTGGTGGCCCGGTGGGGCCGCGTGCGGCCGGGGCCGTGGGCGGCTCGTGCTGCGGTGCGGCGACGGGGCCGGCACGCCGGGGGACCGGCGCCGGTACGCCGACGGCCCGGCCCCCGTGGGGGACCGGGCCGTCGGCGGGCAGGGGGAGCGGTCAGACGCCGACCTTGGAGCCGACGCGGTGGCCGGCGAGGCGCGCCTCGCGGTCCACGGTGTGCGCGGCGTGCCGGGCCTCGCGGCGGGCGAGCTTCGCCGCGCCGCGGGAGGCGCGCGAGGCGTCCTTGGCGGCCCGCTTGCCGCGCCAGCCGAGGCCCGGGCGGCCCTCGGTGTCGACGACCGAGACGAGCGCGGCGCCGACGAGGCCCAGGTCCTTGAGGAAGAGGGTGCGCTGGGCCTTGCGCTCCTCGCCCTGCACCTTCCAGAAGGCGTGCTCGGCGACGGTCGACGGCGCCATGCTCACGGCCATCACGAGGGCCGAGGCGCGGGGCAGGCGCCCGAGGCCGAAGAGGAGGCCGGACACGGCCATGGCGGCGCCGTCGACGCGGACGACGGTGGCGACGTCGCGGTCGCCGAGCGAGAGGGGCTCGCGGACGCGCTCGACGACGGGCGACCAGGCCGCGGCGCGCTCGGGCGCCTTGCGGGCGAGCTGGACACCCTGGTCGACGAAGGCGGCGGCGAGCAGCGGTCGGGCGAGTCGTCGCATGATCGTCATGGGCGGTGGTCTACCGCATGACGGCTCCCCGGGCCACGCGGGAGCGAGCGCCCCGGGCGAGGCGGCCGGGCGGTGCGGGGGCTGAGGCCGGGGAGCGGCCGGGGCGTGCGTCGGGGGAGCGGACCGGGGGGAACACCGGCGGGCCCGACGCGTGTTGTGCCTCCCAGCAGCGACAGGCCGACCCGCGGGAGCGGGTGGGGCCCGTCGAGCACGCACGCGGCCGAGGAGGAGGGGCATGCTGGTCGTCCTGGACACGCAGAGCCGGCGGGAGGCGCCGCTGCGGCCCGCCGCCGCGGGCGGCGTCCCGCGCGCGGGACTACGCTCGCGCGAGATGGCAGACGAGCGCACGGCACAGGTCACGGAGCCGACCGCGGCGGACGGCGGGGGCGACGACGTCCAGCCCCAGGTCGAGGTGGGGGACGGCGTCGGCGAGCGCTCCTCGCGCGTGTCCGAGGAGGAGACGCAGGCGCAGCGCGTGGCCCGCTTCGAGGCGGAGGCGCTGCAGCACCTGGACCAGCTGTACTCGGCGGCGATGCGCATGACGCGCAACCCCGCCGACGCGGAGGACCTCGTGCAGGAGGCCTTCACCAAGGCCTTCGCGTCCTTCCACCAGTACCGGCCGGGCACGAACCTCAAGGCCTGGCTGTACCGGATCCTCACGAACACGTACATCAACACCTACCGCAAGAAGCAGCGGCAGCCGCAGCAGTCGCACTCCGAGGACGTGGAGGACTGGCAGCTCGCGCGCGCCGAGTCGCACACCTCGAGCGGCCTGCGGTCGGCGGAGACCGACGCCCTCGACCACCTGCCGGACTCCGACGTCAAGGAGGCCCTGCAGCAGATCCCCGAGGACTTCCGCATCGCGGTGTACCTCGCCGACGTGGAGGGCTTCGCCTACAAGGAGATCGCGGAGATCATGGGCACGCCCATCGGCACCGTGATGTCGCGGCTGCACCGGGGTCGCCGCCAGCTGCGCGACCTGCTCTCCGACTACGCCCGCGACCGCGGCGTGTCGGCGGCCCGTCAGGGGGCGGACGCATGAGCGCCGTGGACGGGCCCTCGCCGGGGCCGCGGGAGACCGACTGCGACGAGGTCATCGACCGGCTCTACGCCTTCCTCGACCACGAGCTGTCCACCGCGGACGAGGTCGACGTGGGCCGCATCCAGCGCCACCTCGACGAGTGCGCGCCGTGCCTGCGCGAGCGCGACGTGGAGGTCGTGGTGCGCCAGGTCGTCAAGCGCGCCTGCGCGAGCGACTGCGCACCCGAGACCCTGCGCGTGAAGATCCTCACCCAGATCACGCAGGTGCGCTCCGGCTAGGACGCGCCGGCCAGCACGACGGCCACCCGCCACGACGACGGGCCCGCACCACCGCGAGGTGGTGCGGGCCCGTCGTCGTGCTGTGGCCGTCCCGGGCGGGCGCGGCCCACCGGGGTGGGCCGCGCTCAGCTGTTGGGGCGGTTGCCGTGGTTCGCGCTGCTCTTCTTGCGCGAGCGGCGCTTGCGGGCGCGCTTGCTCATGCCGCCTCCTCGTCCGTCGGAAGACCCGCGGTCGCGGGCGGGAACGATCGTCCCACAGCACGGTGAGGCGCCGCGTCGGCTGCCGGCAGTGGCGCGCGCAGGTGAGGGCTGCGCCGTCCTCGGGTGGTGGTGCGGGCGCGGAGAGCACGTCAGGCCGGCGCCCTGACCCCCGCGGGTGGTGAGCACGGCGCGCCGAGCCAGTGCCGGAGTGCGCGCGCCACCACCCGCCCCGGCTCCCGCCCCGGCCCCGGCCCGGCCCTGCGTCACCGGGCCCGGCCCCGCGCGTGGTTCGATCGGCAGCGTGGAGAGCGTCCGGGCGGAGATGGTGGCGGGGGTCCTCAGCATCGCGGTGGACGTCGGCGAGGTGGTCGAGGCCGGCCAGACGCTGCTGCTGCTGGAGTCGATGAAGATGGAGATCCCCGTGGTCCCCGAGGGGCGCGGGCGCGTCGCGCGGGTGACGGTGAGCCCGGGCGACGTCGTCCAGGAGGGCGACCTGCTCGTCGTCCTCGAGGCGGCGCCGGCCCCTTGAGGCGCTCGCGCCGCTAGCGTGCCCCCGCGGCGGGGTCGGCGGACGGGCGGAGCGGGCGTGGACGAGAAGGTGGCGCGGGAGCCGCGACCGGTGACGGGTCGGGTGCCGCAGCCGGTCGCCGCGGCCGCGGACGACCTCCTGGCGGGCCTGGCGCCGGAGCGTCGCGAGCTGTTCCACCTGCGCGTCGAGCGCTGGTGGCCCGACGTGCGGGAGGGTCTCGCGGCCGTCCACGGGACCGAGGCGGCCGCGCGCCTGGAGGTGCGGCTCCTGCGGGCCGCCGCCACCTCCTACGCCCGCCGCGACGAGGACCTCCACCGGCTCGACCAGGCCCGGACGCTGGCGCCTGACTGGTTCCAGCGTCCGGGGATGCTGGGCTACGCGGCCTACGCCGACCGCTTCGCCGGCACCCTGGCGGGGGTCCGCGACCGGCTGCCCCTGCTGGAGGAGCTCGGCGTCACGTACCTGCACCTCATGCCCCTCCTGCTGCCCCGCGAGGGCGACAGCGACGGCGGGTACGCCGTCGCCGACTACCGCCGCGTGCGCCCGGACCTCGGCACCACCGAGGACCTGCGGGAGCTCGCGACCACCCTGCGCGGCCGCGGCGTGAGCCTGGTGCTCGACCTCGTGCTCAACCACGTGGCCCGCGAGCACCCGTGGGCGGAGCTGGCGCGGCGCGGCACGCCCGAGGAGAGGGCGCGGTACCGGGGCTACTTCCACGTCTTCGGCGACCGCGAGGGGCCCGACGCCTTCGAGCGGACGCTGCCGGAGGTCTTCCCGGACACCTCGCCCGGCAGCTTCACCTGGGACGAGGAGCTGGACGCCTGGGTCTGGACGACCTTCAACAGCTTCCAGTGGGACCTCGACTGGTCCTCGCCCGAGGTCCTCGCCGAGATGGTCGACGTCGTCCTCCACCTCGCCGACCTCGGCGTCGAGGTGCTGCGCCTGGACGCCGTGGCGTTCCTCTGGAAGCGCCTGGGCACGAGCTGCCAGAACCAGCCCGAGGTCCACGACCTCGTCCAGGTGCTCCGCGGCGTCACCCGGGTGGCCTGCCCCGGCCTGCTGCTCAAGGCCGAGGCCATCGTCGCCCCCGACGACCTGGTCCCCTACCTCGGCACCGGTGCGCACGCCGGGCGCGTCAGCGACCTCGCCTACCACAACAGCCTCATGGTCCAGGTGTGGTCGATGCTCGCCACGGGTGACGTGGTGCTCGCGACGCGCGCGCTGCAGCGCATCCCGCCGGCCCCCTCCTCCACCGCGTGGATCACGTACGTGCGCTGCCACGACGACATCGGCTGGGCGGTCTCCGACGAGGACGCCGCCGCCGTCGGCCTCTCCGGGCACGGGCACCGGTCGTTCCTCGCGGACTGGTACTCCGGCGCCTTCCCCGGCTCCCCGGCCACGGGGCTGGTCTTCCAGGAGGACCCGGCGACGGGCGACCGGCGGACGAGCGGCGCCACGGCGGCGCTCACCGGGCTGGAGGCGGCGCTCGCGCGGGGCGGGCGGCCGGGGGACGAGGACGTCGACCTCGCCGTGCGCCGCGTCCTCCTGGCCCACGCGGTCGTCCTCGGGTGGGGCGGCGTCCCCGTGCTGTGGTCCGGCGACGAGGTCGGCCAGCCCGGCGACCCCGGCTGGGCGGGCGAGCCGGGCCACGAGGCCGACAACCGCTGGGTCCACCGCCCCCGCGCCTCGGAGGTCCTCCTCGCCGAGCGCCACGACCCCTCGACCGTCGCGGGAACGGTCTTCGCGGGCGTCCGCCACCTCGCCCGCACGCGCGCGTCGCTGCCGCACCTGCACGCCGCGACGCCCGCGCAGGTGCTCGACCCGAGCGACCCGGGGGTCCTCGTCGTCCTGCGCCGCCACCCGGAGGGCGACCTCCTGCTGCTCGCCAACGTCACGGGCTCCTGGCGGCCGTTCCCGGGCGAGCGCCTCGACGCCGCCGGTCTCGGCGGTGCCCCCGACGCCCTCACCGGGCGGGTGCCCGAGCGCGGGGGCGACGGGGCGCTGTGGCTCTCGCCCTACGACGTCGTCTGGCTCGTCGGCTCGCGCTGAGCGAGGGCGGCCGGCCCAGACGGCTGCCGCGGTCCGGGATGGGTCCGGGGCTGGTCCGGGCTGGTCCGGGCCGGTCCGGGTCTCAGGGTGCGGGTGGGACGTGCCGATGGGACGGCGTGACCACTGCGCCCGCGACGTCCACGCCGCCGGAGACGCCTGCCGAGGAGCTGTCCGTCTGGCCGTTCCTGCGGGCGCTGTGCGACCTGCAGGGCTCGGACCTGCACTGCAAGGTCGGCTCGCCGCCGCGGGTGCGCATCGACGGGCGCCTGCGGCGCCTGCAGTTCCGCGACCTCACCTTCGCGGACACCGAGGGCCTGCTGCGGCAGGTGATGCGCGAGGACGCGCGGGAGCGCTTCGCGCAGACCCTCGAGGCCGACTTCGCCTACTCCGTCCCGGGCATGGGGCGCTTCCGCGTCAACGCCTTCCGGGCGCGCGGGTCGGTGGGCCTCGTCATCCGCCGGGTGGCCGTGGGCGCGGTCCCGCTGTCCGACCTCGGCCTGCCCGCGGTCGTGGGCACCCTGGCCCTCGAGCCGCGGGGCCTCGTCCTCGTCACCGGCCCAACCGGCTCGGGCAAGACGACGACGCTCGCCGGGATGGTCGACCACATCAACAGCAACCGGGAGGTCCACCTGCTCACGGTGGAGGACCCCATCGAGGTCCTCCACCAGGACAAGCTCGCCATGATCAACCAGCGCGAGCTGGGGCTCGACACCGCCAGCTTCGGCAGCGCCCTGCGGGCGGCGATGCGCCAGGACCCCGACGTCGTCCTCGTCGGCGAGATGCGCGACGCCGACACCGTGCGGGCCGCGCTCGCGGCGGCGGAGACCGGCCACTTCGTCATGAGCACGCTCCACACGACGGACGCCACGGAGACGGTGGCGAGGATCATCGACTTCTTCCCCCACCACGAGCAGCAGCAGGTGCGCCTGTCCCTCGCCGGCTCGCTGCGGGGCATCGTCTGCCAGCGCCTCGTGCCCCGCGCCGACGGCCAGGGCCGCGCCGTCACCGTGGAGGTCTGCGTGGGCACGGGGCGGGTGGCGGACGCCGTCGCCGACCCCGAGAAGACGGCCACCATCGCCGACCTCGTCGCCGACGGGGCCTTCTACGGCATGCAGACCTTCGACCAGCACCTCGTCGAGCTCTACCGCGACGGCGTCGTCGGCCTCGACGACGCCATGGCCGCCGCCACGCGCCCGCACGACCTCGCCGTGGAGATGCGCCGGCTCGGGCTCGTGGCCTGAGCGCACCGTCGGTCGGCGGTCCGGGTGCCCTGGCGTGCGAGGCTGAGGCGTGCCCGTCGCGCCGTCCCGCCCGCCCGAGCGCGGGCTGACCCGGCGCGAGGTCCTGCGGCGGCTGCCCGGGCCGACGCGGCAGCTCCTGCGGCGCCGCGAGCTCCCGCTGACCGCCGCTGGCCTCACCTTCTACGGGGCGCTCGCGGCGGTGCCCTCGGTCCTCATCGCCGTCCGCGTCGCGGGCTGGCTGGTCGGCGAGGAACGGGTGCTCGCCCTCGGCGCCTCCCTGCAGGCCGCGCTGCCCTCGGCGATGTCGGCCGACGTCGTCGCCCGGTCCGTCGTCGTCTACGGGCTCGGCGTCGCCTGGCCCGTCGTCATCTTCAGCCTCTTCCCCGCGAGCCTGTACGGGGAGGGGCTGCGCCGCGCCTACACGGCCCTCGGCGGCGAGCCGCCGGCGCCGGGCGGCGACGAGGAGCGGGGGTCGCGCTGGCTGCGGCGGCTCGGCTCCGGGTGGCGGGCCCGCGCCTCCGTGCTCCCCGTCCTCGCGGCCGCGCCGCTGCTGCTGCTCGTCGTCCTCGGCGTGACCCCGCTCGTGGCCGACCTGTTCTCCCAGGGCGCGCGGGGGACGGCCCTCGGCGTCTACGTCGCCCTCAACGTCGACTGGGTCGTCATCTCCCTGCCGCTCGCGTGGACCTTCCGCACCGTCGCCCCGCAGCACCTGTCCTGGCGTGCGGCCCTGGCCGGCGGCTTCGCCACGGGCGCCTTCGTCGCCGGCTTCGTGCAGGGGATCGTGCTCTTCGTCGCCCTGCCGGTCGACATCGGGGCGCCCTTCGGCGGCTCCGCGCCCGTGGGCGGCGTGATCGCGGCCCTGCTGTGGCTCTGGCTCCTCCACGTCGTCGTGCTCGTGGGCTTCGCCGCCACCCTCTCGGCCGTGCGCCTGCGCCGCGAGGGCTGAGCCCCGCGGGCGGGGCCCGCGGGGCTCAAGACGGTCGAGGTGGGGGCCGCGGCTCAGGGGGCGGCGAGCGTCGTCCCGTCGTCCGGCGCCGGGCCGGCGTCCGCCGGTGCGGGGCCGGCGTCCGCGGCGGTCGTCGTGCCGCCGCGCCGCGGCGCGGGCACGGGGGAGCGGCGCCCCTCCACCCACCCGAGCATGCGGTCGGGTCGGTTCGTGATGACGCCGTCCGCTCCGGCCTCCTCCAGCTGCGCCCACCGGGCGGCGTCGTCGACCGTCCACACCCACACGGCCACGCCGAGGTCGTGGAGGGCGCCGACGACCTCGGGTGAGCCCACCACGAGGCGCGCGCCGGGGTTCACGGCCGACAAGCGGTGCTCCGCGACGAGGCGGCGCACCTCCTCGGACACGCGCGGCGGACCGCCCGTCTCGCCGTGCCCCGGCCCGTCCTGCGTCCCTGCGCCGGCCTCGAGGAGAGGGACCCCGCCGCCCTCGCGCAGCAGCAGGCCGAGCGCGAGGTCCGGCGCCGCGTGGGCGCACGCGGCCACGGTGCCCGCGTCGAAGGACTGGAGCACGACCCGCTCGGCGAGCCCGCGGGCGCGGACGGCCGCGACCACGGGCGCCACCTCGGCCGGCGCCCACGAGCCCTTGAGCTCCAGCAGCAGGTGCGGCTCGTCGTGGGCGGCCGCCCAGTCCAGGAGCTCGTCGAGCAGCGGGACCCGGGCGCCGCCGAAGCCGGGGGCGAACCAGGACCCGGCGTCGAGGGCGGCCACCTCGGCGGCGGTGAGGCCGGCGAGGTCCCCGGCGCCGTCGGTGGTGCGCTCGAGCCGTGGGTCGTGGAGGACGACGGCGACGCCGTCCCGCGTGCGGCGCAGGTCCGTCTCGACCCAGGGCGCACCGGCGCGGCGCGCGGCCTCGAAGGCGGCCAGGGTGTTCTCGGGGGCCGTCGAGGAGCTCCCGCGGTGGGCCACGACGGCGGGCGGCGCCCCCGGGGCGCGCCGGGACTCGGCGGCCTCCGCGGCGTCGAGCGCTGCGAGCGCTCCGGCGTCGTCGCCCGCGGCGGCGTGCTCGAGCGCGACGTCGAGGCAGGTCTGGGCGTCGGTGGCGAGCCCGAGCCCGAGCAGGTGG
>NZ_JABEMA010000219.1 GCF_013004605.1 Pseudokineococcus marinus | reverse complement strand
CCGCCCGCCGCCGCGGGCGCCCGCCGCGGCGGCGAGGGCGGGCACGGCGGTCAGACCCGCTGGCCCGAGCGGCCCGAGGGCAGCGCGGACAGCGCCCCGGTGCGGGCGAGCGCCCGGACGACGAGGTGGGCCAGGAGGCCGGCGAGGACGATCCCGGAGACGACCGAGGAGCCGATGTAGACGAGCTTCCAGCCGGCGGTCCACGTCACCGAGCTGGTGAAGGTCGTGTCCATGAGGCCCACCGCGACGCCCGAGGTCGCCCCGGCGAGGAGCGCTGCGGGCAGGCCCCACCGCCGGTAGCCGAGGACGGCGAACCCGATCTCGGCCGCGAGGCCCTGCACGAGGGCCCACACGAGGACGGTGACCCCCCACTGCGTGCCGATGAGCATCGAGGTGACGCCCGCGAGCACCTCGGCGAAGACGGCCGCCCCCGGCCGGCGCACGACGAGCGCGCCGAGGAGGCCGGGGAAGAGGAAGCCGCCGTTGACGAGGCCGGCCAGGGGCGCGAGGAAGGCCAGCGGGGCCGTGATCGGCTCGTACAGGGCGCCGAACGCCCAGAGCGCGACGCCCGCGGCGACGCCGACGACGGCGCAGGTGACGATGTCGACGACGCGCCAGCTGCGGCGGCTGCGGCGTGCGGCGCGGCCGGTCGTGCGAGTGGTGCTGGACATGGTGGTGCTCCTCCCGTGCGGTGCACGAGGGGGACGCCGCGCGCGGGTGCGCGACGGCGTCGAGCCCGACTCCCTACGCCGGTGCTAACCGGGTCAGGTTCGAGGGTCTGCGGCGCTCGCCGCACTCTCAGCGCCCTACGGCGCTCCCCTGTCGTCCGCCGCCGATGCTAGTCCCGCACGGCGAGCGCTCGCAGCCGAGGCCCGGCGGAGGGGTAGGTCGACCCCGGCGGCGTCAGCCCGCCGCGGCGCGGTGGGCCGCCGTCGCCACCGCCGTGGCCAGCACGTCCACGTGCACGAGCCCGAGGGCGCGACCGTCCGCGGAGGTGACGACCAGCGGCGCGAAGCGCTCGTGCTCGGGCCTCGCCATGGCGCGGGCCAGCGCCTCGTGGGGCGCGGTGGAGGGTGAGAGCGAGGTCACGGGGTGCTCGTGGCGGCCGCCGCCGGGCAGCGCCGTGCGGACGGCCAGCGGCCGGCCCCGCGCGTCCGTGCGCAGCTCCTCGGCCGACGGGCTGCGGACGAGGTCCGCCAGGCCGTCGCCGCGCCGCGCCGCCGCGGCGAGTTCCCGCGCGTCGGCGAGGTCTCCGGCGGGCCACGCCCGCTCGGGGCGGCCGAGCAGGTAGCCCTGCGCCAGGGGCACGCCGAGGCGGACGGCGGTCGCCAGCTGCTCGCGCCGCTCGACGCCCTCGAGGCAGACCCAGGCGTCGAGCGTGGCGGCCATCTCCCCGACGGCGCGCACCGCGGCCTCCACCGCGGGGTCCCGCCCCAGCTGCGCGACGAGCCGCCCGTCGAGCTTGACGAAGGAGGGGCGGACCTCGAGCACCCGCGCGAGCCCCGCCCAGGCCGCGCCGACGTCGTCGAGGGCGACCAGCGCCCCCGCCGTCCGCAGGGCGTCGAGCGGCGCCAGCACGCGGGCGTGGTCGTCCGGCCAGAGCCCCTCGAGCACCTCGACGACGAGGCCGCCGAGGTCCCCCCAGGAGAGCAGCTCGTCGACCACGGCGGGCTCGGCGAGGGCCAGCGGGTCGACGTTGACGGTGAGGAAGGTGTCGGGCGGCAGGGAGTCGAGGAGGGGTCGCGCGAGGCGCAGGGCGAGCACGTGCAGGTGCGCCAGCGCGCCCTCGTCGCCGGCCGCGGCGAAGAGCGGCGCCGGGCCCACCCAGAGGTGGGCCGCCGGACGCGCGAGCACCTCGTAGCCCGCCACCGTGGCGCTCTCGAGGCCCACCACCGGCTGCACCGCGCACCCCAGCAGCTCCGGCTCGGCGAGCACCGCCGCCAGCGCCCGCCGGGCGGTGCTCCGGGGGTCCGCCCCCGGCGCGGGGCCTCCGGCGGCGCTCGGCGCGGTGCTCACGGCGGTCACCCCTCGCGGACCCGGTCCCGCACGACGCCGACGAGCTCGGCGTCCGGCGCGACGCCGTGCTGCGCGCGGGCGTGGCGCTCGACGGCCTCGAGCACCGCCTCCTCGTCGTCCCCGCGGAGCTCGGTGGTGCAGCCGGGCACGACGTCGCCGCAGCGGAAGACCTTCATGGACGTGCTCCTCTCGGCCGTCAGCTCCCGCGGCGTCCGCGCAGGGGGCGGGCGGGTCCGGCTGGCGCCGTCGGGCGACGGCGCCCCCGGGGCATCGTCCCCCCAGTGGCCCCTGTCTGGCCACTGGCTGTCTGAAGTCGGCACTCAGCGTGACGGCGCCAGCCCGCGACGCGTCGGTGGACGCGGCGACCCGCGGCGTCCTGCCTTGCCCGCCGGCGGGGGCGGCGGCAGGGTGAGCCGCATGGGAGACGCCATCTGGAAGGTCGTCGGCACGGGGGGCGCCGTCGCCGCCGGCATCGCCGCGAACAAGGTCCTCACCGCCGTGTGGCGCAAGAGCCTCGGCGGCGAGCCCCCGATCAACCCGGAGTCGGACGAGACGACGTGGAAGGAGGCCATCGCCTGGGCCCTCCTCTCGGGCGCCGTCGTCGGCGTCGCCCGGCTCGCCTTCCGCCGCAACGCGGCCTCGTACTACCGCAAGAGCACGGGCCACCTCCCCGGCAACCTCGAGAAGGCCAGCTGACCCCGTGGTCCTGCGCACGCTCCGCGACCCCGAGGGCGGGCCGTCGCGGGGCGTGCGCGTGGTGGCCGTCCTGCTCGTCCTCGGGCTGGTCGCCGCACTGATCCCCACCCTGGTGCCCGTGCTGCGCGGCCTGCTCGAGCTGTTCACCTGAGGCGCCACGCACACCCTGTCGCCCTGTCCCGCAGTCGGTCTCGCCACGCCGAGGGCGGACAGCCGGGTGGCCGGGCGGCGTCTCCTCACGTGGTGAGTTACCCCGACCGGTGGAGATCCATCTTTCAACGACGCAGGTCCTCCTCCCCGCTTGCCGAGACCCCTGGCACAGCAGGACCGGGGGTCGGCCCCGGTCCGACGACCGGGGGGTCCCGACGTGAGCACCGACGCCAGCACCAGCAGCACCAGCCGCCCGGCCGCCGCCTACGGCTGGCGCCGGACCGCCCGGCCTGAGCCTCGGCGCCGCCGCGGCCTCGTCCGCGCCCTCCTCGCGGGCGGCCTCGTCCTCGGCGTCGGCTCCGCCGCCACCCTGGCCGCCTGGACCGACACCGAGTGGGTGTACGGCGACGGCTCCGCGGACGGCGGCGTCAGCGGCGTCGCCGCGAGCGTCTTCGAGGTCGAGCAGAACGTCTGGGACGGCGTCGGCGGCACCGCCAACTTCGTCAACCGCGAGACCCAGGCGCTGGCCGGCGGGCTGCTCTTCTCCCCGCTGCAGGCCCGCGCGCTCTCCCCGGGCGACCTCGTCTACGCGCCCATGCAGCTGCGGACGGCGGTCGGCAGCGCCGCCGCGGCCGTGAGCGTGGCTCCGGCCGTCCTCCAGGCCGGTGACCCCACCTTCTTCGGCGCGCTGCGCTACTCGGTGCGCAGCGGCGTCCCGCAGGCCGCGTGCGGCGACGCCGCCTTCGCCCCGGCCACGGCGTTGGGCACCGAGCTCGTCGCCAGCGCCCCGCTGAGCACCGGCTCCACCGCGGGCGCCCTGCAGCTCGGCGCCGCCACGGCGTCCACGCCCGGCGCCCCGGTCGACCTGTGCTTCGCCATCACGCTGCCCGGCGGCTCGCCCGACTCCCTCCAGGGGCTCGGCGCCACGCCCGTCTGGTCCTTCACCAGCCAGTCCCGCTGAGCGCGGCGCCGGCCCTCCGCGGGCCGGCGCCCGCACGACCGTCACCACGGGGGTGGGACATGAGCACGACGAGCGAGCGGCTGCGCGAGGCCGCCCTCACGACCGGAGCGGTGCTGGGCTGCGCGTGCCTGGCGCTGGTGCTCCTCGGCGCCGTCCTCGACGCCACGCTGGTCGTCTTCAAGACCGGCTCCATGTCGCCGACCATGCCGACCGGGGCCCTGGCCGTGGTCCGGCAGGTCGACGCGCTGGACGTCGGCGTCGGCGACGTCGTCACCGTCACCCGGGAGGGCCGTCTGCCCATCACGCACCGCGTGGTGCAGGCGGACCCCGACCCGGCGGTGCCCGGCGGCGCCCGGCTCGTCCTGCGCGGTGACGCCAACAGCTCCGTCGACCCGACGCCCTACGACGTGACCCGCGTGGGCCGCGTGGTGTGGGCGCTCCCGCACCTCGGCACCTGGGTCGAGAACGCCCAGCGGCCCGCCGTCCTCGGGGCCGCGACGGCGACCGTCACGGGCCTCGTCGTCCTCGCGGTCTGGCCGCGGAGGGAGCACGAGCTCGCGGAGGTGGCCCCGTGAGGCGCGCCGTGCTCGCGGGCCTCGCCGGTGCCGTCCTCGTCCCCCTGCTGGCGACCGCGCCGGCGACGGCGTCGACCACGACCGCCCGCGATCAGGTGGACGTCCTGCGCGTCACCTCCACGGTGGACCCCGACGCCCTGAGCCGCCTGGCTCCCGGCGAGCACGTCGACTGGCGCATCGTCGCCGACATCGAGGGCGCCCCGGAGGGGGAGCTCAGCCTCCGCCTGCTGGCGCGGGGCGCGCTCGTCGACCACGAGCGGGGCCTGCGGACGACGCTGCGCACGTGCGCGGTCCCCTGGGACGGCGTGGTGCCGGGGCTCCGCCCGCCGACGGCGCCCGTCCCGACGTGCCGCTCCGGGGAGATGCTGCTGCTGCAGGACGTGCCCCTCGCGGACGTCCCGGAGACGCTCACCCTCCCGGCCCGGACCATCACCCCCGCCCAGGGCGAGCGCATCCTCTTCACCGTGGTGCTGCCGGAGAACGCCCCGGACGAGCTGCAGGGCGCGGACTCCTTCCTGGGCGTCGGGGTCACCGCGGTCGGCGACGAGCTCGACCCCGTGCCCGGCGACGGGCCGACGCCCGGCCCGACGCCCACGCCCCTCCCGGACCCCGGCCCGACGACCGGTCCCGGCCCGGGCACGCCGGGCACGCCGGGTGACCCCGGAGGCGTCCCCGGCACGACGGGAGGCGCCCCGGGCACCACCGGAGGCGTCCCTGGAGCGCCGGGGGGCACCTCGGGCGGCGCCCTGCCGCTCGGCGCGTCCACCGGCGACGCCGGCCTCCTCCCGCTCTCGCGCAGCGGCGC
>NZ_JABEMA010000218.1 GCF_013004605.1 Pseudokineococcus marinus | reverse complement strand
CACGACCTCTTCCGATCTGGGCCGCGGCTGGCGGGACGGCGACGCGGGGCGGCGGTGCTCACCCCGCGATCCTGCCCGCTCGGGCCGCGTGACGGCGCGGGCGGTCCCGCGGGGCGGCGTACCGTCGTCCCATGCGCTTCGAGCACGTGGGGTTCGGGTCCGACGCCGTGGAGTACCGCCGGGGGTGGGAGCTGCAGCGCGCCGCCCACGCCGAGGTCGCCGCGGGCGCCGAGGACGTCGTCCTCCTCCTCGAGCACGAGGCCGTCTACACCGCGGGCAAGCGCACCCTGCCCCACGAGCGGCCGTTCGACGGCACCCCCGTCGTCGACGTCGACCGCGGCGGGAAGATCACCTGGCACGGGCCGGGCCAGCTCGTCGGCTACCCGATCACCCGGCTGCCCGACCCCGTCGACGTCGTCGCCTACGTCCGGCGGCTCGAGCAGGTGCTCATCGACGCCTGCGCGGAGCTCGGCCTGGCCACCGAGCGCGTCGAGGGACGCAGCGGCGTCTGGGTGCGCGGTGACGGGTCCGGTCTGCCGGGCCGGCGGGACCGCAAGGTCGGCGCCATCGGCATCCGCGTCGCCAAGGGCGTCACGATGCACGGCTTCGCGCTCAACTGCGACAACGCCCTGGACGGGTTCGGCGGCATCGTCCCGTGCGGCATCCCCGACGCCGACGTCGCGACGCTGACGGCCGAGCTGGGGCGCCCCGTGCGGGTCGCCGACGCGCTGCCCGTCGTCGAGCGGCACCTGGCCGCGACCCTGCCGGCCGGCGAGCGCCCCGCCCCGGCGGCTGCGGCCGTCTGAGCGGGCGCCCGGCCCCCCGCCCGGGGCCGCCCTCAGAGGGCGGCGACCTGCGGCATCACGCGCTCGGCCACGAGCTCGACGTGGTCGAGGTCGCCCAGGTCGAGGAACTGGCAGTAGGTCCGCCGCGACCCGACCGCCGCGTAGCGCCCGAGCTTCTCCACGACCTCGTCGGGCGTGCCCGCCAGCCCGTTGGCCCGCAGCTCCTCGACGTCGCGCCCGATCGCCGCGGCGCGGCGGGCCACCTCGGCGTCGTCGCGGCCGACGCACGCCACGAGCGCCGTCGACCACGTGAGCTCGCCCGGGTCGCGCCCGACCTCGGCGCACGCGTCGCGGACCCGGCCGAACTGGGTGCGGACGTCCTCGACGGACCCGAACGGCAGGTTGAACTCGGTGGCGTACCGGGCGGCCAGCGCGGGGGTGCGCCGCTTGCCGCCGCCGCCGACGACGACCGGCACGCGCGCCTGCACCGGCTTGGGCAGCGCCGGGGAGTCGACGAGCTCGTAGTGGTCCCCCGCGAAGGAGAAGGTCTCCCCCGCCGGCGTGCCGAGGAGGCCGGTGACGACGGCGAGCTGCTCGGCGTAGCGGTCGAAGCGCTCGCGCACGTCCGGGAAGGGGATGCCGTAGGCGCGGTGCTCCTGCTCGTACCAGCCGGAGCCGAGGCCGAGCTCGACGCGGCCGCCCGACATCTGGTCCACCTGCGCCACCTGCACCGCGAGCACCCCGGGGTGGCGGAAGGTGGCCGAGGAGACGAGCGTGCCGAGGCGGACGGTGGAGGTCTCGCGGGCGAGCCCGGCCAGCGTCGTCCACGCGTCCGTCGGGCCCGGCAGCCCGTCGCCGTCGCCCATGACGAGGTAGTGGTCGGAGCGGAAGAAGGCGTCGTAGCCGGCCGCCTCGGCGGTGCGCGCGACGGCGAGGAGGTCGTCGTAGGTGGCGCCCTGCTGGGGCTCGGTGAACACGCGGAGGTCCATGGGAGCCATCCTGGCCCGTGTGACCGCCCCCTCGCAGACCTCGCAGCCGCCGCAGCCCTCGACCGCACCGGAGCCCTCCGCCCTGCGCGAGAGCACGACCGACCGCCTCCTGCACCTGCTGGCGCGCGAGCAGGTCGACCGCCGCCTGCCGTCGGTGGTCGCCGGCCTGGTGCGCGACGGCCACCTCGTCTGGTGGGCGGCGCGCGGCAGCACGAGCGGGCCGGGCGAGCCGCCGGCGGCCCCGGCCCCCACGACGCGCTACCGCATCGGCTCCATCACCAAGCCGCTCGTCGCGACCGCGCTCATGCGCGCCCACGACGAGGGGCTGTTCGACCTCGAGGACCCGGTGGGGCGGCACCTGCCCGAGCTGGGCTCCGACCGCGCCGACGTCGGCGCCCTCACCGTGGGGCAGCTGCTCGGCCAGGCCTCCGGCCTGCAGGCGGAGAACGACGGCGCCGGGCCGTGGTGGGAGCGCACGCCGGGCGGCGACTGGGCGGCCCTCGCGCCCGCGCTCACGGCGGACGCCCGACGGCACCGCCCCGGCACGCGCTTCCACTACTCCAACACGGGCTTCGCCGTCCTCGGGGAGCTCCTCGCCCGGCTGCGGGCACGGCCGTGGCACGAGGCGCTGCGGGCCGACGTCCTCGACCCGCTGGGCATGGACCGCGCCGGCTTCCGGCGCGACGAGGACTCCGCCGCCGGGCTCGCCGTCCACCCCTGGGCCGACGTCGTCCTGCCCGAGCCCGAGCACGACGCCGGGGCGATGGCCCCGGCGGGCCAGGTGTGGGCGAGCGTGCCCGACATGGCGCGCTTCGCCGCCCTCCTCGCGGGCTCACCGACCGCCGCCGGCGTCGTCAGCGACGAGGCGCTCCGGCTCATGACGACGCCGCAGGCGGTGGACGACCCCCGCGGCGCCGGGTGGAGCGTCGGGTACGGCCTCGGCGTCCAGGTCTGGAACCTCGGCGGGCGGCGCCTCGTCGGCCACGGCGGCTCGATGCCGGGCTTCATCGCCGGGCTGCAGGTCGACGTGGCGAGCGGCGACGGCGTCGTCGCCATGACGAGCTCGACGACCGGCTTCGGGGACCTCCCCCTGCGCCTGCTCGACACCCTCGCCGAGGCCGAGCCGCGGCTGCCCGAGCCCTGGTCCCCGAGCCCCGTCGCCGACGACGTCCTCGAGCTCGTCGGCCCCTGGTACTGGGGCCCGTCCCCGCTCGTCGTGCGCTCGGAGGCCGACGGCTTCCTCCTCGAGGGGCTGGGCCGCCCCGGCCGGTCCTCCCGCTTCCGCCGCTCCCCCGCCGGGGACGGCACGTGGGTCGGCCTCGACGCCTACTACGCCGGGGAGCGCCTGCGGGTGCTCCGCGACGGCGACGGGCGCCCCTCGCACCTCGACCTCGCGACCTTCCGGCTCACGCGCACGCCCTACGACCCGGCCGCCGACGTGCCGGGCGGCGTCGACGAGGGCGGCTGGCGGGCCTGATCCGCGAGCCGTCCGCGCGCCCTCCCGCCCCGTCGGCGGGGCGGGAGGGCGCGCGTACGCTGGAGCGCGTGACGGTCGCACCCGAGGGACGCAAGATGCTGCGCGTCGAGGCGCGCAACGCCGAGACCCCCATCGAGAAGAAGCCCTCGTGGATCCGCACGAAGGCCAAGATGGGTCCGGAGTACTCCGAGCTGAAGGGCCTCGTGAAGCGCGAGGGCCTCCACACGGTGTGCGAGGAGGCGGGCTGCCCCAACATCTTCGAGTGCTGGGAGGACCGCGAGGCCACCTTCCTCATCGGCGGCGAGCAGTGCTCGCGCCGCTGCGACTTCTGCCAGATCGACACCGGCCGCCCCTCGCCGCTGGACCGGGACGAGCCCCGCCGCGTCGCCGAGAGCGTTCAGGCCATGGGCCTGCGCTACGCCACCGTCACGGGCGTCGCCCGCGACGACCTCGAGGACGGCGGCGCCTGGCTCTACGCCGAGACGATCCGCGCCATCCGCGAGCTCAACCCCGGCACGGGCGTCGAGATCCTCGTCCCCGACTTCAACGGCGTCCCCGAGCTCGTCGGCCAGGTCCTCGACGCGGGCCCGCAGGTCTTCGCGCACAACGTCGAGACGGTGCCGCGCATCTTCAAGCGCATCCGCCCGGCCTTCCGCTACGAGCGCTCCCTCGACGTCATCACGCAGGGCCGCCGCGCCGGGCACGTGACGAAGTCCAACCTGATCCTCGGCATGGGCGAGACGACCGAGGAGATCGTCGACGCGCTGCGCGACCTCCACGAGGCCGGCTGCGACCTCGTCACCATCACCCAGTACCTGCGGCCCAGCCCCCGCCACCACCCGGTGGACCGCTGGGTCAAGCCCGAGGAGTTCGTCGAGCTGCGCGACGCGGCCGAGGAGATGGGCTTCGCCGGCGTCATGAGCGGGCCGCTCGTCCGCTCCTCCTACCGCGCGGGGCGGCTGTGGGCCGGGGCGATGAAGCGCCGCGGCGCGACCATCCCCGCCGAGCTCAGCCACCTGGACGTCGAGCAGCCCGCCCGCCAGGAGGCGTCCGCGCTGCTCGCCCGCTCCTGACGGCCCCGCTCGCTCCCGACGCCCTGGCGCGCCGCCCCGCCCTCCCCGGCGGGGGCGGCGGCGCGCCCGCCGACGGCCCGTATCCTGACGGGCATGGCTCGTCGCGCACCCGCCCCGCCCCCCGCCAACGCCGCCGGCAAGGGCGCCGACGGGACCGGCGGGCGAGGGCCGCTCGCGGCCCTGCGCCGCCGCCGCGCCCGTCCGAAGTTCGGCCCCGACGGGCGCCCCACCGGCCGCATCGCGCAGATGCGCCAGGTCTACGACATGACCCGGAAGGCCGACCCGTCGGTCACCTGGTGGATGCTCGGCGTCGCGGCCGCCGTGCTCGTCGTGGCCCTCGTCATCGGCTTCGCCGTCGGCCACCCGATCTACCTCACGGTCATCGGCCTGCCCCTGGCCCTGCTCGGCGCCATGGTCGTCCTCGCCCGCAAGGCCGAGGCCGCGGCGTACAGCCAGATCGAGGGCCGGCCGGGTGCGGCGGGCGCCGCCCTCCGGTCCATCCGGCGGGGCTGGGACATCGGCGAGGAGCCCGTCGCCATCGACCCGCGCACGCAGGACTCGGTCTTCCGCGGCGTCGGCCGCGCCGGCGTCGTGCTCGTGGGGGACGGCGCCCCGCACCGCGTCGCCAAGCTGCTCGAGGGCGAGCGGCGCAAGGTCGCGCGCGTGGTGCCGAGCGTCCCCGTCCACGTCATGCAGGCCGGCTCCGGCGAGGGCCAGGTGCCGCTCCCGAAGCTCGCCCGCAGGGTGCAGCGGCTCAAGCCGGTCATGACGAAGGCGGAGATGGGCCAGGTCCAGGGCCGCCTGCGCGCCATCGGCGGCATGCGGATGCCCGTCCCCAAGGGTGTCGACCCGATGCGCGCCCGTCCCGACCGCAAGGCGGCGCGCGGCCGCTGACCCCGGCCGGCCGCACGGCGCGCCCGCCCCGCCGGGTCGCCGGGCTCGC
>NZ_JABEMA010000217.1 GCF_013004605.1 Pseudokineococcus marinus | reverse complement strand
CCCCAGCGGCCCCGGCCCGGCCGGCCCCCCGCCGGCCCGTGCCGACGAGCGGCCCCGCAGCGTGCTCTACCTCGCCGCGTCGGTGTACTCCCCGGCGGACCCCTTCGCGACGGCGCTGCTCGTCGAGGGCGACCGGGTCTCCTGGGTGGGCTCGCACGAGGCCGCGCACGCGCAGCGCGGCCGCGCCGACGTCGTCGTCGAGGCGCCCGGGGCGCTCGTCACGGCCGGCTTCGTCGACGCCCACGCCCACGTCACCGAGGCGGGCCTCGCCGCGGGGGGCCTGGACCTCACGGACGTCGCGAGCGCCGACGAGCTGCTCGACCGCGTGGCCGCCGCGGCCGCCGCCGACCCCGGGCGGCCCCTGCTGGGCCACGGCTGGGACGACGACGCCTGGGCCGCTCGCGGGGGAGCGGCGGGGGCCCGGCTGCCCTCGCGGGAGGAGCTGGACCGGGCGGCCGGGGGCGCCGAGGTCCTGCTGTCCCGCGTCGACGTCCACTCCGCGCTCGTCTCGAGCGCCCTCGCCGACCGCGCCGGGCTCGCGGGCCTGGAGGGCGCGGGCGAGGGTGCGCTCGTGCGCCTGCGCGCCCACGACGTCGCCCGCGACGCGAGCCGGCGAGGTGCCCGAGGTGCTCGCCTACTGGGGCGCGCTGGCGCGCGACGAGGCGGAGGCGGCCGCCGCGCTCGCGGACGTCGAGGGCGCCGGCGTCCTCGGCCTGGCGGGCGACCTCTGCGTGGACGGCTCCTACGGCTCGCGCACCGCGTGGCTGCGCGCGCCCTACGCCGACCTCGCGGGCACCGGGCTGCCGGCCGCCCACGCGGGCGTGCCCCACCTCCGCGCGGCCGACGTCGCCGACCACCTCGTCGCCTGCACGCGCGCCGGGGTCCAGGGCGGCTTCCACGTCATCGGCGACGCCGCCGCCGACGCCCTCGTCGAGGGCCTCCTGGCCGCCGAGGCGCGGGTGGGCACGGCGGTGCTGGCCTCCGCCCGCCACCGGGTCGAGCACCTCGAGGCGCCCGACGCGCGGGCGGTCGCCGAGCTGGCGCGCCTCGGCGTCGTCGCGAGCGTGCAGCCCGCCTTCGACGCCCGCTGGGGCGGCCCGGACGGGCTCTACGCGCGTCGCCTCGGGAGCGAGCGGGCCTCGGCGCTCAACCCCTTCGCCGACCTCGCCGCCGCCGGGGTGCCCCTGGCCCTCGGGTCCGACGCCCCGGTGACGCCCTTCGACCCGTGGGGCGCCGTCCGGGCGGCCGCCGCCGCGACGCCGGGACCCGGCGCCCGCGCCCGCGGGCTCTCCGCCCGCGCGGCCTTCCTCGCCCACACCCGCGGGGGGTGGCGCGCGGCGCGGCGCGACGGCGAGGGCGTGCTGGTGCCCGGCGCCCTGGCGACGCTGGCCGTGTGGGAGGTCGGCGACCTCGTCGTCCAGGCCGCCGACGCGCGGGTCTCGAGCTGGAGCACCGACCCCCGCTCCGGCGTGCCCGGGCTGCCCGACCTGTCGGAGGGCGCGGCGGCCCCGCGCTGCCTGCGGCTCCTGCGCGCCGGCCGGGTGCTGCACGACACCGGCGACCTCGCGGCCTGAGAGCCTCGCGAGGCCGCAGGGTCGCAGGTCCGCAGGGCGGCACCGGCCCGGGCCGGCAACGGCTCAGGCCGGCGCCAGCGCGAGCGGGTCGTCGAGCAGCGGGGCCAGCGCGAGCTCGGCGGCGCCGACGAGCGTGGAGTCCGCGCCGAGCCCGGCGAGCCGGACGTCGACGTGGCCGCGCAGCGCCGGCAGCACGAGCCGCTCGACCCACGGCAGGACGTCGTCCTCGACGACCGGCCACAGGTCGCGCCACAGCCCCGCGCCGACGAGGACGACGTGCGGGTCGAGGACGTTGACGACGCTCGCGAGCCCGCGCGCGAAGGACCGCGACACGCGCTCGCGCGTGCGCCGCGCCGCCACCCCGCCGCGGTCGAGGCGCTCGAGCAGGCGCTCGGCGACGTCCGGCGCCTCGGGGTCGACGTCGAGGGGGGCGGCCCAGGCCGCGGCCGACGTCTCCGCCTCCCAGCACCCGCGGCTGCCGCAGTGGCAGGGGCGGCCCTCGGGGTCGACGCCGATGTGGCCCACCTCGCCGGCGAAGCCGCGGCTGCCGGTGAGGCGGTGCCCGCCGGACACGACGCCCCCGCCGAGCCCCCAGGTGCCGCAGAGGTAGACGACGTCGGCGGTGTCGCGCGCGGCCCCGCGCCGGCACTCGGCCAGGACGCCGAGGTCGGCGTCGTTGCCGACGGCGACGGCGAGCCCCCGGCCCAGGCGGGCCTCGAGCTCGCCGGCCACCTGCTCGCCGACGGGCTGCTCCACCCAGCCCAGGTTGGGCGCCAGGCCGACGACGCCGGCGCCCGCCCGCACGGTCCCCGGCACCGCGACGCCGGCCCCGACGAGGCGCGCCCGGTCGGCGGCCTCCGGCACGAGTCGCGCGGCCAGGTCCCCGGCGAGGGCGGCCACGCGGTCCGGCGGGGCCTCGGAGGGCACCTGGACGGTCCCGCGCTCGAGCACGGCGCCGCCCAGGCCCACGACCGCCGCGCGCAGCCAGTGGACGTCGAGGTAGAGCGCCAGCACCGTCGCCGAGCGCTCGCGCGGCGTCACGACGAGGGAGGGACGCCCGACGCCCCGCCCGGCCGCGGCGCGGGGCCGCCCCTCGTGGACGAGCCCCGCCTCGGCGAGGCCGCCCACGAGGTCGCCCACCGTCGAGCGCGACAGGCCGAGGGCCCCGGTCAGCTGGGCGCGGGTCAGGGGGCCGTCGCGGTGGACGGCCGACAGGAGCACCGACAGGTTGTGGCGGCGCACGTCGTCCTGGCTGCGGCCCACCGTCCGGGCAGCGGGGCGGCGGGGAGCATCGGGGCGGGGGGCCGCCCCCGCCCCGGCGGGCGCGCGCAGCGTCCCCCGGGACGGTTGGGCCACCGCTACCGGCCGGACGAGCTGCGCCGGCGCCGGGAGACGGCGTCGACGGCGGCGGCGAGCAGGAGCACGGCGCCGGTGACGAGGAAGTTGACGAAGGCGCGCTGGCCGAGCAGCCCCAGGCCGTTGGCGATCGTCGCGATGACGAGGCCGCCGATGACGGCGTTGACGACCTTGCCGCGGCCGCCGAAGAGGCTCGTCCCGCCGATGACGGCGGCGCCGACGCCGAGGAGCAGCGTGTTGCCGCCGCCGGAGCCGGGGGCGACGGAGTTGAGGCGGGAGGCCTCGATGACGCCGGACAGGGCCGCCAGCGTGGAGCCGATCATGAACACGGAGACGCGGATCATCTGGACGTTGATGCCCGCGCGCCGGGCCGCCTCGGCGCTGCCGCCCACCGCGTACACGTGCCGGCCGTAGGAGGTGCGGCCGAGCACGAAGGTCAGCACGACGAGCAGGACGGCGATGAGCGGCACCGACCAGGGCATGCCCGCCAGGGTGATGCTCGGCACGCGCGCCCGGTTCTGGGACAGGACCGCCGTGACGGCGAGGACGGCCGCGGCCACCGCGACCACGCGCAGCACGACGAAGGCGAGGTTGTCGCGGGTGAGCCCGCGGCGGCGCAGGGTCGACCAGCGCGCGAGGCTGAGGGCGGCGTACCCGCCCGCGGCGAGCGCGGCGAGGACCCAGCCGAGCGCGATCGGCACGTTGCCGTTGGCGATGGCGACGACGACGGGGTCGCGCACCGCGATGGTGCCGCCCTGGCCGATGAGCTGCAGCGTCACGCCCTGGAGGGCGAGGAAGAACGCCAGCGTGACGACGAAGCTCGGGATGCCGACCTTGGCGACGAAGAGCCCGATGAGCGTGCCGATGACGAGGCCGGCGAGCAGGCCGACGGGGACGCCGAGGAACCAGGGCAGGCCCGCGTCGCCGAGGGCGATGGCCATGACCGCGGCCGCGGTGCCGCCCGCGACGCCGGCGGACAGGTCGATGTCGCCGAGGAGGAGGACGAAGGTCAGCCCCATCGCCAGGACGATGATCGAGGACGCCTGCACGAGCAGGTTGGCGAGGTTGCCGGCCGTGAGGAAGGTGTCGGGCCGCAGCGCCGAGAAGAGGACGAAGAGGACGGCGAGGCCCAGGAGCGCGGGCAGCGAGCCGATGTCGCCGCCCTTGAGGCGCTGCACGTAGGCGGTGACGCCCTCGCGGAAGGTGGGGGCGGCCGCGGCCTCGGACATCGGGCTGCCGCCCGACCCGGTGGCCCGGGCCAGCTCGACGATGCGCGCGCGCTCGTCGTCGGACGAGCCCGGGGACGGGGCGGGCGTGGTGCCGGTGGGGGTGCTCACGGGTGCGCTCCTCAGTCCTGCGCGGCGGCGGTCAGGCCGAGCTCGCCGGAGCGGCCCGTCGTGATGAGCTCGACGACCTGGCTGCTCGTGACGTCGCGCGTGCGGACGGTCGCGGCGGAGCGGCCCAGGTACAGAGCGGTGATGGAGTCGGCGACCTCGAAGACGTCGCTGAGGTTGTGGCTGATGAGGACGACGCCCAGGCCGTTGTCGGCCAGCCGGCGCACGAGGTCGAGCACCTGGCGGGTCTGGGCGACGCCGAGGGCGGCCGTGGGCTCGTCGAGCAGGACGACCTTGGAGTTCCACAGCACGGCCTTGGCGATGGCCACCGTCTGCCGCTGCCCGCCCGAGAGGCTCGCGACGAGCTGGCGGACGGAGCGCACCGTGCGCACCGAGAGGCTCGCGAGGGTCTGGCGCGCCAGCTCCTCCATGGTCGTCTCGTCGAGGACGCCGGCCTTCTTCTTCTCGCGGCCGAGGAACATGTTCTGGACGATGTCGAGGTTGTCGCACAGCGCGAGGTCCTGGTAGACGACCTCGACGCCGAGGTCGGCGGTGTCCTTGGGCCCGTTCACCGTGACCGGCCGACCCTCGAAGAGGTACTGCCCGCCGTCGGTCGTGTAGATGCCGGCGACGCACTTGACGAGCGTCGACTTGCCGGCGCCGTTGTCGCCGACGAGCGCGGTGACCTCGCCCGCGCGCACGTCCAGGTCGACGCCGTGCAGCACCTGCACCGCGCCGAAGCTCTTGTCGATGCCGCGCAGGGACAGCAGCGGCGTCGCCGCGCCGTCGGGGCCGGAAGGGGCCGCGGTCGCGGCCGGGGTGCTCGTGGGGCCCAAGGGGGTCCTCCTCGTCGAGGCGCCGGGGGACCGGCGGCCGGGGGTGCTCGTGGGGCCGCGCGCCGGGCCGGGACGGGCGCGCTGCGGCCACCACCGGGCGCGGGGGCGCCCGGCGGTGACCGGGGGAGCGGGGGAGCCGCGGTGGGGGGGGGGGGGGGGGGGGGGGGGGGGG
>NZ_JABEMA010000216.1 GCF_013004605.1 Pseudokineococcus marinus | reverse complement strand
CGGCCGTCGCAGCCCGGCGACCGGGCGCCAGCGCCTCGCCGTCCCCGAGCGCGACGCCCGACGTCGGCGCCGACGTCGAGGTCGAGGAGCTCTCCGTCCCCGTCGGCGCGGAGCCCTCCGCCCCGGACGAGCCCGTGGCCCTCGACGCCGCCGTGTACCGGACGGCGGGCGGCACCGACCGGCGCCCCGCCGTCCTCCTCGCCCACGGCTTCCTCAGCACCCGCGCCGACCGCGACGGGCAGGCGCGCGAGCTCGCCGCCGAGGGCTTCGTCGTCCTCACGTGGTCGGCCCGGGGCTTCGGCGACTCGGGGGGTCTCGTGCACCTCGACGCCCCCGACTACGAGGTCGCCGACGCCCGCGCGCTCGTCGACGTCCTCGCGGAGCGGCGCGACGTCCTCCTCGACGAGACCGGCGACCCGCGCGTCGGCGTCGTCGGCGGCTCCTACGGCGGGGCCCTCGCGCTGCTGCTGGCGGGCACCGACGACCGCGTCGACGCCGCGGCCGCCGCCATCACGTGGCACGACCTCACGAGCTCCCTGGCGCCCTCGACGACAGCGGCCGAAGGCGTGAGCACGCCGGCGGCGGTGACGAGCACGCAGCCCGGCGTCCTCAAGCGCGCCTGGGCCACGCAGCTCGCCGCGAGCCGCGGCGCCCTGCCGGTCGGGGCCCCCGAAGGTGCGGACGGCGGCGGTGCGGACGGCGGCGGTACGGGCGCGGCCGGTGGCCCGGGGCCGGGCGCCTGCGGCAGCCTCGCGCCGGACCTGTGCGCCGGCTACCTCGACGCCATCGCCACCGGCGAGGTCGGGGACGACCTCGCCGCGCTCCTGCGCGCCTCGAGCCCGGCCACCGTGCTCGACGACGTCGACGCGCCCGTGCTCCTCGTCCAGGGCCAGCAGGACAGCCTCTTCCCGCTCACCGAGGCCGACGCGAACGCCCGGCAGCTGGCCGCCGCCGGCAGCGACGTGCGCGTGCGCTGGATCGCCGGCGGCCACGACGCCGGCGCCGGGGCCGGTGGCGGCTTCGGCTCCGCCGAGGACGACCTCGCGCCCTTCCTGCGCGAGGTGCTCGCCGGCGACCCCGCCGCCGACGGCGCCGCCACCTTCCGCGCCGACGTGGTGGAGGACGACGACCTGGGCGCCGCCCTCGGCGCGGCGGCCCAGCAGCCCGGCGCCCCGCCGGTGGCGGGCCTCGCCGAGGAGGACGACGACCGGGAGGTCCTCGAGCTCCCCGGCTACCCGGGCCTCGCGGGGGCCGACGGGGGCGCGCCCGCGCTCGAGGTCCGCGCCGTCCCGCTCGTCGGCGACCCCCAGCAGGTCCTCTCGCCGGCGGGCGGCACGCCGTCCGCGCTGACGACGCTCCCGGGCGCCGGCGCCGCGGCCGGAGCGCTCGGCGGGGGGCTCGCCGCCCTGGGCTCCGCGCTGGCCGTCCTGCCGGGCCAGAGCGCGACCTTCGACTCCGCCGAGCTCGAGGACGACGTCCTCGTGGCCGGCGCGCCGACCGTCCGCCTCGTCGTCACCTCGACGGCGAGCGACGCCACCCTCTTCACGGGCCTGCTCGAGGTGCCGTCCGACGGCCGGGCCGTGCTGCCGCGCCAGCTCGTCGCGCCGGTGCGGCTCTCGGGCCTCGTGCCCGGGGAGCCGACGCGCGTCGACGTCGCCCTGCCCGCCGTCCTCCAGCGCTACGCCGCCGGCTCCACGATGCGGCTGCTCGTCTCGAGCACCGACCAGGGCTACGCGGTGCCGCAGGACGGCCGGGTCTACGGCGTCGCGCTCGCGTCGGAGGACGCCGAGCCGGCGGTGCGCGTGCCGGTGGCGCTGGGCGACGACGTCGCCACGGTCGCGGCGAGCACGGACGACGGCGGCGGCGTCGAGGTCCCCTGGGGCCTCGTGATCGCGCTCGCCGTCGTGCTGCTGCTCGCGGCGCTGCTCGGCCCGGTGAGCCGGCGCGTCGACGCCCGCCGCGCCGCCCCCGCCACCGTCCCCGCGCTCGGCGGTGGGGTCCTCGCCGGCGCCGCGTCGCTCGAGGGCGACGGGCCGCCGCCCCCGCTCGTCGTCGACGGGCTCGCGCTCGTCTACGCCTCCGGCCTGCGCGCCGTCGACGGCGTCAGCTTCACCGTCGGGCGCGGGCAGGTCGTCGGGCTCCTCGGCCCCAACGGCGCGGGCAAGACCTCGACGCTGCGCATGGTCCTCGGGCTCGTGCACCCGACCGAGGGCCGCACGCTCGTGCTGGGCCACGAGGTCGTGCCGGGCGCGGCCGTGCTCTCCCAGGTGGGCGCGTTCGTCGAGGGGCCGGGCCTGCTGCCGCACGCCACCGGCATCGCCAACCTCCGCCTCGCCTGGCAGGCCACGGGCCGCCCGCTCGAGGACGCGCGGATCGACGAGGTGCTCGAGATCGCCGCTCTCGGCGACGCCGTCCACCGGCCCGTCCGGGGCTACAGCCAGGGCATGCGCGCCCGCATCGCCATCGCGCAGGCCATGCTCGGCCTGCCCGACGTCCTCGTGCTCGACGAGCCGACCAACGGCCTCGACCCGCCGCAGATCCGCGCGCTGCGCGACGTGCTCCGCGGGTACGCCGCCTCCGGCCGGGCCGTGCTCGTCTCGAGCCACCTGCTCGCGGAGGTCGAGATGACCTGCACGCACGCCGTCATCATGCGGCGCGGCCAGGTCGTCGCCGGCGGCTCGCTCGAGGAGCTGACGAGCGGCGGCACCGGTGACGGGCACGGCGGCACGGCCGTCGTCGTCGACGACGTCGAGCGCGCCCGCGCGGCCCTCGCCGACCTGCCGGGGGCCCGCGTGGACGCCGCGGCCGAGCACGCCGACGCCGAGGACCGCCCCGTCCCCGGCGACGGCGAGCTCACGGTCACGGGCGCCGAGCCCGAGGACGTCGTCCGCGCGCTCGTCACCGCCGGCGTGGCGGTGCACCGCGTGGCACCGCGCCGCCGGCTGGAGGAGGTCTTCCTGGAGGTGACCGGCACGTGAGCGACGACAGCCCCTCGGACGGGTCCGCCCAGCACGCGGCGCAGGGCACCGACGAGCTCGACCGCGCCCTGCGCGCGGGAGAGCCGGCCGGTGAGCGGGCCGCCGCGCGGGACGACGCCGGGGAGGGCGCCGCCGCGGGCGCGCGCCACGGCCGCCACCGGGGCGACGACGGCGCGGCCCCGGGCTACGCGCCGCGCCGGACCCTCACCGTGCGCGCCGAGGCCGCGCGCCAGCTGCGCCGTCGCCGGACCGTCGTCACGGCCGTGCTCCTCGCGGTGCTCCCGCTCGTGCTCGTCGGCGCCTTCGCCCTCGGCGACGGCGACACCTCCGGCGCCCCGGACTTCGTCGAGCTCGCCACCGAGGGCGGGGCGAACCTCGCGCTCTTCACGCTGTTCGTCGCGACGGGCTTCCTCGTCCCGCTCGTCGTCTCGCTGCTGTGCGGGGACCCGCTGTCCTCCGAGGCCAGCTGGTCGAGCCTGCGGTACCTGCTCGTCTCGCCGGTGCCCCGGCGGCGGCTGCTGCGCAGCAAGCTCGTCGTCGCGCTCGTCTCCTCGGTGCTCGCGGTGGTCCTCCTCATGGTCGTCGCCTACCTCGTGGGGACCCTGGCGTACGGCCCCGAGCCGCTCGTCAGCCCCAGCGGCGAGGCCTTCGACCTCTCCGGGGGGCTGTGGCGCCTGGCCGCCGCGACGGGCTACGTCCTCGTCACGACGGCGGCCTTCGGGGGCTTCGCCTTCCTCGTCGGCACGCGCTCCGACGCCCCGCTCGCGGCGGTCGGCAGCGCCGTCCTGCTCGTCGTCGTCTCGACGGTGCTCGACCAGATCCAGGCCCTCGGCGACCTGCGCGAGGCCCTGCCGACGCACTTCCAGTACGCCTACGTGGGCCTCTTCCAGTCCGAGCCCGCGTGGGACGACATGCTCACCGGCGGCCTCTGGGCGCTGCTGTGGGCCGTCGTGGCGATCCGCCTCGCCTTCTGGTCCTTCGGCCGCAAGGACGTCCTCAGCTGACCCGCCCCCGCGGGCGACGCCGGCGCGCGCGCCTCACGCGGACGCGGGCCGTGCGGGCGGCGCCCCTCCCGGGCCGCCGGGGCCTCCGGCCGAGCCGCCCGGGCCGGACGCCCCGCCGCTCGTGGGCGTCGTGGGGCGGCCCTGCCGGCGTCCGCGGCCCCGAGGTGGAAGAGGTGCTCGTGCGGCGGAGGAGCGGGGGCGGGGCTCGTCATGCCGGCGCACCGCAGGGGCGAGGACCGACACCCCCGCTGCGCCGCGGTGCGCCCGGGTGCCCCGCGTCGGCCAGGATGTGGCCATGGCGCAGAAGACCCAGACCATCCTCACCGACGACATCGACGGCGGGGACGCCACCCAGACGGTGACGTTCTCCTTCCAGGGCACGAGCTACGAGATCGACCTCAACGACGAGCACGCGGCCTCCATCGAGGAGTCCTTCGCCGAGTGGATCGCCAACGCCCGCAAGGTCAGCGGTCGCGGGGCCACCGGCGCGGCGCCCGCGCGCTCGAGCGGCGGCCGCGCGAGCTCGGGGCCCAAGCGCAGCGACCTCGACGCCGTCCGGGCCTGGGCCCGCGAGAACGGGCACGAGGTCTCCGACCGCGGCCGCGTCTCGAACAAGGTCCTCGAGGCCTACGACGCCGCCCACTGAGACCCGCCCGGTCGAGGGCCGCCGCCGGCGCGGGCAGCGGCCTACCGGCGTCGGCGGCGGCGGGCGACCAGAAGGCCGGCGGTGACGAGCACGGCCGCGACCACCGGGGCGACGTAGCTCGGGCCGGGCAGCAGCGGGCCCAGGACGAGGACGAGGAGCACGACGGCCAGCGCCGCGACGAGCCCCTCGACGGCGCTGCCGCGGCGCGGCGGGCTCGAGGGCGACCGCTCGCCCCGGTAGCGGCGGGGAGGCGTGCTCACCGGGGGACCGTACGGGACGGAGCGTGCGCGCCGCCTCGTGCAGCAGCCGCTCGGTGCGCCGTCACGCCAGTCCCTCGAGGACGTCGACGGCACGGGCCGCTCCCCGCTCACCGGCCATCGCCCCGGCCGCCGCGCGCGCGGACCGCCGGTGGGCGGGGGCGGCGGCGAGGCGGCGGGCGAGCCCCTCGGCGGTGAGCCTCCGCGCGGGCAGGGGGGCCGGGGACAGACCGAGGTCGTGCAGGCGCCGGGCCCACCAGGGCTGGTCGGCGACGAAGGGGACGACGACGGAGACCGCCCCGGCGCGCGCGACGGCGTGGACGGTGCCGGCGCCCCCGTGGTGGACGACGACGTCGGCGCGCGGCAGCACCGCGGCGTGCGGGGCGGACGACGCGACGAGCACGTCGCCGGAGCTC
>NZ_JABEMA010000215.1 GCF_013004605.1 Pseudokineococcus marinus | reverse complement strand
GTGCACCGCCGAGGCCGGCGGGGACGAGCACACGCTGACGGCGGACCGCGCGGCCGTGGCGGCGCTCATCACCGCCCGGGCCCGGGCGCGCGGCCTGCCGCCGCGGGCCGCCACCATCGCCATCGCCACGGCGGTGCAGGAGTCGGGGCTGCGGAACCTCGCCTACGGCGACCGGGACTCCCTCGGGCTCTTCCAGCAGCGCCCCTCGCAGGGCTGGGGCACGCCCGAGCAGGTGCAGGACCCGCTGTACGCCACCGACGCCTTCTACGACGGGCTGGTGGAGGTCGAGGGCTACGAGGGCCTCGACGTGACGGTCGCCGCCCAGGAGGTGCAGCGCTCCGGCTTCCCGACGGCGTACGCCGACCACGAGCCCGAGGCGCGCGCCCTGGCCTCGGCGCTCACCGGGTACTCCCCCGCGGCGCTCGTGTGCCGGCTGCCGGAGGTCGAGCCGACGGGCGAGCCGCAGGTGCCGGGGGACGACGGCCTGCTGCCGCGGGCCCGCGTCGTCGTCGAGGAGGCCGCGGCGCAGCTCGGCGAGGACCTCGTGGCCGCCGGCGACCCGGGCGCAGCACCCCCGGGCGCGGTCCTCGAGCGGGTCCACGGCGAGGACGAGGCCGGCGTGCGCGACGGCTGGGCGCTGGCGCACTGGGCCGTCGCCCGCGCCGTCGGCACCGACGTCGTCGAGGTGGCGACCGACGGTCGCCGCTGGTCGCGCGGCGAGGCCGCGTGGGTCGAGGACCCCGCGGCGCCCGGGCCGGGCGTCGTGCGCGTCACCGTCGCGGGCTGACCGAGCGACGGCCAGTCGGGCAGCGGGGCGTCGGGCAGCCGGTCGTCCAGCGGCGGGGCGCGGGCCTCAGGGCCGGGCGCCGCCCAGGTCGAGCTCCCCCGCGTCGACGAGCGCCCGCACCGCCTGGCGGCAGGTCTCGGCCGAGGACCACCGCGGCGTGAAGCCGAGCACCTCGCGTCCCCGCCGGGTGCTGCAGGAGTGGCTGCGCAGCAGGTGCGCCCGGCTCGCCTCGACGTGCTCCGGGGCGGTCACCTCGGCGAAGCGCTCCCACGTCACGAGGTCGAGGACGGCCTCCCGCCCGAACCAGGCCGCGGCGGCCCGGGCCAGGCCGCGGGAGGTCGTCGCCTGCGGCGAGACCGCGTGGAAGGCGAGGCCGGCGGCGTCCTCCCGGCGCTCGAGGACCCGCTCGTGCAGCGCCGCCACGTCGTCGGCGTGGACGTGGTGCAGCAGCTCGGAGCCGGAGCCCGGCAGGACGAGCGGCTCGCCCGCCGCCAGTCGCTGCCACACCGACGGGTCGAGGTTGCCCGCCGGGGTGATGCACGGCCAGCCCGGGCCGCTGATGTGGCCCGGGTGCACGACGGTGCTGACGAGGCCGCCGCGGCGGGTCTCCTCGAGGAGCAGCCGCTCGACCGCGTCCTTCTGCACGCCGTACTCGCCGTACGGCTCGCGGTCGTCGTCCTCGTCCATCGGCGCCACGGTGCTGTCGCCGTGGACCCACACGGTGCCGGTGTGCACGAGGTGCCCCACCCGCCCCCGCAGCCCCTCGACGAGCTGGGCGGCCGAGGACGCGGTGAAGCAGACGAGGTCGACGACGGCGTCGGGGCGCAGGTCGGCGACCCGGCCGGCGAAGGTGCCGGCGGCGTCCTCGGCCTCCCGGTCCACCTGCACCCGCTCGACGGAGGCCCACGCCGCGTCGGGCGCGTAGGGCTCGCGCGTGCCGCGGCTCATCGCGACGACCTCGTGCCCGGCGCGCACGAGGCGCGGGACGAGGGAGGTGCCGATGTGGCCCGTGGCCCCGACGACCACGACCCTCACGCGCCGCTCCCGCCGCCCCGCGCGTCGTGGAGGGCCCGGCGCTTGACGGCCTCGCCGAAGACGGACAGGCCGGCCCCCTGCAGGCACAGGCCGACGACGCCGCCGAGCACCCAGCCCGGGGCGCCCGCCCCGCGCCGCACGGCCGCGTCCCCCGTGACGCAGGCGCCGGCGCCGACGAGCGCGAGGCCCAGCGGCGCGAGCCGGGCCCACAGGCGCAGGTCGTCGTCGTCGGCCGTCAGGGCGCGCAGCGCCCGCGTGCCCGGCCCCCCGGCGGAGGGGGCCACGTCAGCGCTGGTCCATCGGCACGTAGGAGCGCTCGGGCTCGCCCACGTAGACCTGGCGGGGGCGCCCGATCTTCGTCTGCGGGTCCTCCATCATCTCCCGCCACTGGGCGATCCAGCCCGGGAGGCGCCCGATGGCGAAGAGCACCGTGAACATCCGCGTGGGGAAGCCCATGGCCTTGTAGATGAGGCCGGTGTAGAAGTCGACGTTCGGGTAGAGCTTGCGCTCGACGAAGTAGTCGTCGCGCAGGGCGATCTCCTCGAGCCGCAGCGCCACGTCGAGGCGCGGGTCGTTGACGCCGAGCTGCTCGAGCACCCGGTCGGCCGTCTTCTTGACGATCGCGGCGCGCGGGTCGTAGTTCTTGTAGACCCGGTGCCCGAAGCCCATGAGCCGGACGCCCTTCTCCTTCTTCTTCACCCGCTCCATGAAGGTGTCCACGTCGTCGCCGCTCGCGATGATGTCGTCGAGCATGGTGAGGACGGCGGAGTTCGCGCCGCCGTGCAGCGGCCCGGAGAGGGCGTGGATGCCCGCCGACACCGACGCGTAGAGGTTGGCCTGGCCGGACCCGACCATGCGGACCGTCGACGTCGAGCAGTTCTGCTCGTGGTCGGCGTGGAGGATGAAGAGCTGGTCGAGCGCCGACGCCAGCGCCGGGTCGACCTCGTAGGGCTCCGCCGGGAAGCCGAACGTCATCCGGAGGAAGTTCTCGACGAGGCCGAGCGAGTTGTCCGGGTAGAGGAACGGCTGCCCGAGGGTCTTCTTGTGCGCGTACGCGGCGATCGTCGGCAGCTTCGCCATGAGGCGGACGGTCGAGAGGTCGACGGCGCGCCGGTCGAAGGGGTCGAGGCTCTCCTCGTAGAACGTCGAGAGCGCCGAGACGGCGGAGCTGAGCACCGGCATCGGGTGGGCGTTCGAGGGGAACCCGTCGAAGAAGTTCTTGAGGTCCTCGTGGAGCAGGGTGTGGCGCCGCAGGCTCGCGGAGAAGTCCTCCAGCTCGGCCGCGCTCGGCAGGTGGCCGTAGATGAGCAGGAAGCTCGTCTCGAGGAAGGTCGAGCCCTCCGCGAGCTGCTCGATCGGGTAGCCGCGGTAGCGCAGGATCCCCGCGTCGCCGTCGATGTAGGTGATCTCGGAGCGGCACGAGGCCGTGTTGACGAAGCCCGGGTCGAGCGTGACGAGCCCTGTCTCCTTGAGCAGCCCGGAGACGTCGACGCCCGCGCTGCCCTCCGTGGCCGGCACGGTCGCCAGCGGCAGCTCGCCCCCGGCGTGCCGCAGCACGCTGCCCTCGGGTCCGGCTCCGGCGGCGTCCTGGGTCTCGGTCACGGGCGTCTCCTCGCAGCAGCGCGGCTCGGCGTGCGGGCCGCTCTCGTGGTCGTGGGGCCGCACCGCCCGCGGCGACCGGGTCGCGGCGCCGGGGCGGGGACGGCGGGGCGCCGTCTCGGGCGCCTCCCGCACGCTACCGGGCGCCGGTGACGGGCGGCGACCACGGCGGCCGCTCCGCGCCTCAGCCCGCCAGCCGCTCCGCGGCGGACGCGACCCGCTCGTCGGTGGCGGTGAGCGCCACCCGCACGTGCCGCTCGCCGGCGGCCCCGTAGAAGGAGCCCGGCGCGACGAGCACGCCGCGGTCGGCCAGGCGGGCGACGGTGTCCATGGCGGGCTCGTCGAAGGTCGTCCAGAGGTAGAGCCCGGCGTCGGAGCGCTCGACACGACCGCCGGCCGCCGTGACCGCGTCCCGCAGCACGGCCCGCCGAGCGCGGTAGCGCTCCTTCTGCTCCGCCACGTGCGCGTCGTCCCCGAGCGCCGTCCGCAGCACCTCCTGCACCGGGCGCGGGACGATGACGCCCGCGTGCTTGCGCACGCCGACGAGGTGCCGGACGAGCGCGGGGCACCCGGCGACGAACGCCGCGCGGTACCCGGCGAGGTTCGACTGCTTGGACAGCGAGTAGACCGACAGCACGCCGCGGCTGTCCCCGCCGGTGGCGCGGGGGTCGAGCACGCTCGGCGGCACGAGGTCGCCGCGCTCGTCGACGTCCACCTCGCCGGCGGCGCCACGGTCGGCGGGGGTCCAGCCCAGCTCGGCGTAGCACTCGTCCCCGGCCACGACGACGTCGTGCTCGCGGGCCCACGCCACGACCTCGGCCAGCCGGCGGACGTCGTCGACGGCGCCGGTCGGGTTCGACGGGGAGTTGAGCCAGACCAGGCGCACCCGGCCGGTGCCCCCGCCGGGCAGGTCGACGACCGGTGAGGGCAGTGACGCCACGTCGTCGAGCGGCAGCGGCGCGGCGCCGGCCAGGCGGGCGCCGACGTCGTACGTCGGGTAGGCGACGAGGGGGTGGACGACGACGTCCCCGGGCCCGAGGCCGAGCAGCGTGGGCAGCCACGCCACGAGCTCCTTGGAGCCCGGCGTCGGCATGACGCCGTCGGGGTCGAGGTCCGGCACGCCGCGGCGGCGGGCGAACCACGCCGCCACCGCCTCGCGGACGGCGGGGGTGCCCCACACCTGCGGGTAGCCCGGCGCGTCGGAGGCCCCCGCCAGGGCGTCGCGCAGCAGGGCCGGCGTCGGGTCGACGGGGGTGCCGACCGACAGGTCGACGAGGCCGCCCGGTGCTCGGCGGGCGCGCTCGGCGTGGGGGGCCAGCGCGTCCCACGGGAAGTCGGGCAGGGCCAGCCGCCCGGCCCCGCCCCCCGCGGCGGGGGGGCGGGCGCCGCCGGTGACGGCGCTCAGCTGTCGTGCTCCTGCGGCGGGAGCGCGGTGACGACGGGGTGGTCCTTGTGGATGACGCCCATCTTCGCGGCGCCGCCGGGCGAGCCGAGGTCGTCGAAGAACTCGACGTTGGCGGCCGTGAAGGCGCTCCACTGCTCGGGGACGTCGTCCTCGTAGTAGATGGCCTCGACGGGGCACACCGGCTCGCAGGCGCCGCAGTCCACGCACTCGTCGGGGTGGATGTAGAGGGCCCGGTCGCCCTCGTAGATGCAGTCGACCGGGCACTCCTCGATGCAGGCCTTGTCCTTGAGGTCGACGCAGGGCTGGGCGATGACGTACGTCACGGGTCGTGCCTCCGGGCTCTCGAGGTCGCCGGCGCACCGGGGCGCGCCGTCGGCGGAACGGTGGGTCAATCTACCCGGCGGGGCGGCGCTCGCCCCGCCGGACCGCCCCGCGGGACGGCGCGCGCCGCAGGGCCGCGGGGCGGAGCGGGAGTCGGGGTGGGCCGCCGTGGCAC
>NZ_JABEMA010000214.1 GCF_013004605.1 Pseudokineococcus marinus | reverse complement strand
CCCGTGAGGGCGGACACCGCGAGCAGCGCCCCGGCCGCGGCGCTCGTGCCCGACGGGGCCGCGCCGTCCGTGGGGTCGGCCGCGGGGCCGAGGCGGGCGAGCACGGCGTCGTCGGACGAGGCCGGGACGTCGGCGAGCGCGCCGTCGTCGCCCGCGTGCTCGGCGAGGACCTCGGCGCACAGGGCCTCGGCCGTCTCGGCCCAGGCCGGGTCGCCGGTCGCGGCGTGGAGTGCCAGCAGCCCCTCGGCGAGGTCGCCGAGGTCCTCGAGGACGGCGCGCGAGGGCCCGGCCCGGCCGTCGCGGGAGGTGCGCCGCCACCGGCCGTCGTCGTCGAGGTGCACGGCCAGCAGGAGGTCGGCGCAGCGGACGGCCGCCGCCAGGAGGTCGGGGCGCTCGAGGAGCACCCCCGCCTCGGCCAGCGCGGCCACCGCCAGCCCGTCCCACGCGAGGACCACCTTGTCGTCGCGCCCCGGCTGCGGGCGCTGCGCGCGGGCGGCCCGCAGCCGCGCCCGCACGTCGGTCCACCGCGCGGCCTCGGCGGGGTCGGCCCAGGGGTCGCGCAGGAGCCGCGCGGTGGAGGTGCCGTGCTCGAAGGTGCCCTCGGGCGTGACGCCGAGCAGCTCGGCGGCCCAGGCGCCGTCGTCCTCGCCGAGGACGTCGACGAGCTGCGACGGCGTCCACACGTACGTGGCGCCCTCGACGCCGTGGCTCTGCCCGTCGGGTCCCTCGACCGTCGTGTCGGCGTCCAGGGAGGAGGCGAGGCCGCCCTCGGGCGTCCGCAGCGCCGCGAGCATCCAGTCGCAGGTCTCCGCGGCGACGCGCGCGCCGGTCGGCTCGCCCGTGAGGCGCCACCAGTGCAGGTAGGCGCGGGCGAGCTGGGCGTTGTCGTAGAGCATCTTCTCGAAGTGCGGCACGACCCAGCCGGCGTCGACGGCGTAGCGGGCGAAGCCGCCCGCCACCTGGTCGTACGTCCCCGAGCGCGCCATCGCCGTCAGCGTGCGACCGGCGAGGCCGAGCGCCTCCCCGGCCGTGGGCGCCCCGCTCGCGGCGTGCCGCAGGAGCCACAGGCACGCCGCCGACGGCGGGAACTTCGGGGCGCCGCCGAAGCCCCCGTGCGCCCGGTCCTCCCCCGCGGCCAGCGCGCGGACGGCGGCCTCGAGGGCCGCCGCGTCGGGTGGGGCCCCGTCCGCGGTCGCCGCGGCGCGAGCGCGCTCGGCCAGCGCGCTCGTGATGCGGGCGCTCTGGCCGACGACCTCCTCCCGCCGGTCGGTCCACGCCTGCGTGACGGCGTCCAGCAGCTGGCGGAAGCTCGGCACCTGCGGATGGGGGCGCGGCGGGTAGTACGTGCCGGCGTGGAACGGCTCTCCCTCCGGCGTGCAGAGGACGGTCATCGGCCAGCCGCCCTGGCCGGTGAGCGCCGTCGTGGCGCGCATGAGGGCGGCGTCGACGTCGGGGCGCTCCTCCCGGTCGACCTTGACCGCGACGAAGCCCTCGGCGAGCTGGCGCCCCACCTCCGGGTCCTCGAAGGACTCGTGCGCCATGACGTGGCACCAGTGGCACGCCGCGTAGCCGACGGAGACGAGGACGGGCACGTCGCGCCGCCGCGCCTCGGCGAAGGCCTCCGGCCCCCACTCCCACCAGTCGACGGGGTTGTCCGCGTGCTGCAGCAGGTAGGGGCTCGTCGAGACGGCCAGGCGGTTCGGCACGCCGTCGATGCTCCCCCACCCGGCGCGCGGGCGCGCGGTCGCCCCACCTCGCCCGTCCCCGTCCGTTGTGCCCCCGCACCCGGCGTTCCTTTGCGACGCTCCTCGGCATGGGGGGAGACCTCTGCGCCGCGGGGGCGGCGTGAGCACCGGCGCGCCGCCGCGCCCGGGCGCCGAGGGGACCGAGGAGGCCGCGACGCCCGTGGGGGCGCAGCCCGCCGTCGAGGGCCCCCCGTCCGGCGAGGCCTCCGTCCCCCTCGGCGGCCGGTGGTGGGTGCGCTCCTGGGCGTGGCGACCCTCCTGCTCGCGGCCTGCCTGCTCGGCCGGCACCTGCGCCCGGAGGGCACGCTCTTCTCCCTGCTGTGGCCCGCGGCCGGGCTGGCCGTGTGGTGGTGCGCCGCCCGGCGCCCCGCACGGGTGCGCGCCGTGGACGCCGTCCTGCTGCTCGCGGTCGTCTGGCTCGCCCACGTGGTGACCGGGACCTCGGCCGCCGTCGCGGCCGCGCTGGCCGGCGTCGACCTCGCCCACGGGCTCGTCGGGGCCCGGGCGCTGCGGTGGTGCTGCCGCCCGCCGGCGGACGGCCGCCTCGGGCTCGCGCGACCCGGCCGCCTGCTCGCCGCCTCGGCCGTCGCGGGCGGGGCCAGCGGGCTGCTCAGCACGGCGGTCGGCGCCGCGATCGGTCTCGACCCGTCCAGCACGCTGGTCCAGACCAGCCTGCGCGGCACGGCCAGCACCTTCCTCGTCCTCGTGCTCGTCCTCGCCCTCGGCGCCCGGGCGGCGTCCGCGAGCTCGTCCGCGGCCCGCGCCTCGGGGAGTGGGCGGGGCTCGTCGTCGTCGGCCTCGTCACCTACCTCGTGGCCTTCGCCTGGCTGCCGCAGCTCCCGCTCGCCTTCACCGTCTTCCCGCTCCTCACGTGGTCGGGCTCGCGCATGGGGGTCCCCGGACGGCCGTCCTCTCCGTGCTGCTCGACGTCCTCGCGGTCGCCGTGGCGGTGCTCGGCGACGGCGTCTTCTTCGCGGGGCTCTCGTCGCTGACGACGCGGGCGGCCGTCGTCCAGGTCTTCCTCGTCCTCACCGTCCTCGTCAGCGTGCTGCTGGCGACGAGCCAGGAGGAGCGGGGCCGCGCCGTCGCCTCGCTCGCGCAGGCCCGTGCGGCGCTCGCGTCCTCCATCGACGCGGCCCTCATCGGCAGCGGCGTCCTCGTCGTCGACGGCCCGGCCGCCGGGCGCCGGCTCCACCCCAACCCGGCGCTGCAGCGCCTCCTCGGCGTCGCCGAGACCGGCGAGGACGGCGCGGCGCAGCCCGAGGTGTCCTGGCCGGCCCACCTGCGGCCCGAGGACGTCGCCACCGTGCGAGGGGTGCTCGAGGAGCTCGCGGCGCGGACCCGGGACACCTGGACCGGGGAGCTCGCCCACGTGCGCGCGGACTCCTCCCTGGTCTGGGCGCAGGTGCACCTGTCCGCCCTCCCGTCACCGGTGGCCCCCGGCCTCCTCGCGGGCGCCGGCGACGGCGTCGCCCTCCCGGTGCCGGGAGCGCCGCACGAGCGGGTCGTCGTCGCGCAGCTCCTCGACGTCACGGCCCGCAAGGACGTCGAGGCGCAGCTGGTGCACCTCGCCCTCCACGACGAGCTCACCGGGCTGCCGAACCGGGTCCTCCTGCGCGACCACGTCGGGCTGGCGCTCGCCGCCGCCCGGCGCTCGGGTGCCCTCGTCGCGCTCGTCTTCCTCGACCTCGACGACTTCACGCAGGTCAACGACTCCCTCGGCCACGAGGCCGGCGACCGCGTCCTCCGGGTGACGGCGCAGCGCCTGGCCGACGCCGTCCGCGCGAGCGACACGGTCGCCCGCATCGGTGGTGACGAGTTCGTGGTCTGCTGCCCGGAGGTGGACAGCGCCCAGCACGCCGAGGAGGTCGCGGCGCGCCTGCTCGACGCGGTCGGCCGCCCCGTCCTCCTCGACGGCCGGCTCGTCGCCGTCGGCGCGAGCGCCGGCCTCACCGTGTCCGGGCCGGACGACGACGCCGGCGACCTCCTGCGGCGCAGCGGCACCGCGATGTACGCGGCCGAGCGCTCCGGGCGCGGGAGGACCGCCGCCTTCGACCGCTCGCTCGAGGCGCGCGCCGACCGACTCGTCACCCTCACCGCGGAGCTGCGGGAGGCGCTCGTGCTCGACCAGTTCGTCGTCCACCACCAGCCGGTCGTCGACCTGGTCGACGGCGCGGTCACCGGCTGCGAGGCCCTCGTGCGCTGGCGGCACCCGACGCGGGGCCTGCTGCCGCCGGGCGACTGGCTCGACGTCGCCGAGGGGAGCGACGTCGTCGTCCGCAGGGGCGAGCAGGTCCTGCGCCGCGCCACCGCCGACCTGGCGGAGGTCGCGCGCACGGAGCGGCCCCTGAAGCTGCACGTCGACGTCAGCGGCCGCCAGCTCGCCGCCGCGGGCCTCGTGGACGCGGTGGCGGCAGCCCTGGAGGCCAGCGGCCTGCCGCCGCACCTCGTCGTCGTCGAGCTCACCGAGACGCACCTGCTCGAGGTCCACGGCAGCCTCCTCGCCGACCTCTCCGCGCTGCACCGCCTGGGCGTCGAGGTGTCCGTCGACGACTTCGGGACGGGCTTCAGCTCGTTCGCCCAGCTCGTGGAGCTGCCCGTCGTCGGGGTGGAGGTCGACCGCAGCTTCGTCGCGGGGGCGACCACCGACGACCGGGCGCGCGCGGTGGTCCGCGGCGTCCTGGGCCTCGCCGAGGCCCTGGGGCTGGGCGTCGTCGCCGAGGGCGTCGAGGACCCCGCCCAGGCCGAGCTGCTGCGGGGCACGGGGTGCCGGAGCGCCCAGGGCTACCTGTGGTCCCCGCCCGTGGACCTCGCGACGTTCCGGGGCCTGCTGCACGCGCCGCTGGGCCCTCCGGCTCGGACGGGCTGACCCGCGCCCGCGGCTCCGGTCGAGCGGGCGCACCGGCGCGTCGCCCGCCTGGTCGCGCGCCCGGGCGGCGGGGGCCGTAGCGTCTGCCCCGGCACCCGACGCGCGCTACCGTGCGCAGCCGGGGGGTCGGCCCGACCGGCCCGCCCCCGACCGAGCGAGCGACGTGCTGGAGGTCCCCGTGGCACAGGCCCTCAGGGCGAGCACCCGGCCGCCCGGCGGCTTCGCCGAGGTCACCACCTGGGAGCTGTCCACCTCGGACGACCTGGCGCGCATCCGGCGGTCCTTGCACGCGGAGCTCCTGGGCCGCGGCGAGGAGGACTCGGCCGGGCTCGGCGACCTGCAGGACCGCGTCGTGCTCGTCGTCAGCGAGCTGGCCACGAACGCCCTGCGCCACGGCGCCCCGCCCAGCTCGGTCCGCCTCCTCGTCGACGACGCGCGCGCCCTCGTCGTCGACGTCACCGACGCCGCCGCGGGCTCCTCGCCCGAGCTCGCGGCCGCCCGGGCCCTCGGGGAGGGCGGCTTCGGCATGCACCTCGCGGCCCGGCTGGCCGACGGCGTGGGCTGGTACACCGACGCCGACCTCAAGCACGTGTGGGCGCGCTTCGCCTTCGACGGCCCGGACACCGACGCCCGGGCCGCCGCCGCCGTCCCGGCGGTCTGACACCGCCGCCGCCCCGGCGGCCGTCCGGCCCCCCGCCCGGCG
>NZ_JABEMA010000213.1 GCF_013004605.1 Pseudokineococcus marinus | reverse complement strand
GGCACCAAGCGCGGCGCCCACCTGGCGCTGTCGCTCGAGCGGCTCGACGCGATGCTCCCCCGCCCCGCCCAGCGCATCGGCCTGTCCGCCACCGTGCGCACGCCCTCGGTTGAGGGACCGACCCCGGCGGTCGTCCGGGTGGGGGGAGCGGGCCGCCCGACGGGGGCGGCTCAGCCCGCGGGTCGTGCGCCGGCGGCCCGCGCCCAGTCCAGGGCCGTGCGCAGGCCCTCCTCGAGCGGGACGCGCGGCAGGTCGGGGAAGAGCCGGCGCAGCAGCTCGACGTCCGCCAGGGAGTGCCGCACGTCGCCCGTGCGGGCCGGGGCGTGCCGCAGCTCGACGTCCGCGCCCGCGGCGCGGCCGAGCGCCGTCGCCAGGTCGAGCAGGGAGGTGGCCTCCCCTCCGCCGACGTTGACGGGCGTCGGGTGGGAGAGCCGGCGCCGCACCGCGTCGAGCAGCACCTCGACGACGACGGAGACGTGGACGAGGTCGCGGGTCTGCCGCCCGTCGCCGTCGACGCGCAGGGGCCGCCCGTCGAGCAGCGCCGCGACGAACGCGGGCACGACCGCGGCGTAGGCGTGGTCGGCCCCCTGGCCGGGGCCGTAGACGTTGAACAGGCGCAGCGCGAGGGTTGGCAGCCCGAAGCTGCGCTGGTGCGCCAGGAGGTGCTGCTCTGTGGCGAGCTTGCTCACCCCGTAGGGCGACAGGGGGGCCACGACGTCGTCCTCGCGCGCGGGCAGCCGCGGCTCGTCGCCGTAGACGGCGCTCGAGGAGGCGGCGACGACGTGCCGGACCCCGTGCCGCCGGCACGCCTCGAGCAGGAGCAGCGTGCCCGTGCTGTTGACCTCGTGCGTGCGCAGCGGGTCCTGCAGGGACGCCGCCACGCTGGCCAGCGCGGCCAGGTGGACGACGGAGGTCCGGCCGGGCACGACGCGTTCGAGCACGTCAGCGTCGGTGACGCTGCCCTCGACGAGGTGCGCCCCCGCCTCGGCCAGCGCCGCGGCGGAGCCGGTGGAGAGGTCGTCGAGGACGACGACCTCCTCGACCGCCGGGTCGGCCAGCGCCGCGCGCACGAGGTGGCTGCCGATGAAGCCGGCCCCGCCGGTGACGAGCAGGCGGGCCCCCGTCGCCTGCGCCGCCGTCGTCTCCGCCGCCGTCCCCTCTGTCGCCGAGCCCTCCGGGGACGGCGCCCCCTCGTCCGGCCCGCTCACGACCGACCTCGCGCGAAGACGGCGCGGTAGCCCCGGCGGCGCACAGCCTCGGGCAGGAACCGGTACCCGCCCCGCACGGCGACGTTGCGCGCGAAGACGAGCGGCCCGGTGAAGCCCTCGTGGAGCAGCTCGCGCTGCAGGCGCAGCTCCGCGAGGGCGAGGCGGGCGCCGCCGCGGCGCGCGTACGAGCCGGCGTCGACGCGGTAGAGGACGAGCGGGTCGGGGACGTTGGCGGTGCGGGCCCCCGCCGCGACCATGCGCGCGAAGAGCCAGTAGTCCTCGAGCAGCGGCAGATCGCGGTAGCCGCCGGCGGCGTCGACGGCCGAGCGCCGGTACACGACCGTGGGGTGGTTGAACGGGCTGTGGAAGCGGGCGCGGGCCGTGATGGCGGCGTGGTCCAGCGGCGGCGTGCGCCGGGCGACGACGCGCTCCTCCCCCTCGGCCGTGCCCTCGAGCTCGGCGAGCCCCGAGCCCACGAGGTCGGCCCCCGCCTCGAGCAGGGGCAGCTGGCGCGCGAAGCGCTCGGGCAGGCAGACGTCGTCGGCGTCCATGCGCGCGACGACGTCGTGCCGGCAGGCCGCCAGGCCGTCGCGCAGGGCAGCCGCCAGCCCCCCGTTGACCGGGCGCCGCACGACGCGCACGGGCACCGGGCTCCCGGCCACGAGCGCGTCGACGGCGGTGGCGAGCGCGGCGTCCACGGGGCCGTCCTGCACGAGGACCACCTCGTCCGGGCGCCGGTGCTGGTCGTGGACGGCCGAGGTGAAGGCGCGGCGCAGCAGGTCCGCGCGGTCGGCGCGGTAGTACGGCAGGAGGAGGGAGAAGGGCAGCGGCCCGTCGGCCGGCGGCGCGCCCCCCGCCGACGGGGAGCCGGGACGGACCGGCGCGAGGGACCGCGCCGATGCGGGTGCTCCGGCGGCCGCCAGCACCTCGGCGGTCGAGCGCGGCGCGGTGAGCAGCCCGTCGCGCAGCCCCCGCAGCCCGGCGGCGAGCAGGACGCCGCGCCTCCGGCTGCCCCGCCACGTGCGCGCCCAACGGCGCAGGGTCGAGGCGCCGTAGAGCGCCTTCTCCCACGGCGCGAGGCCGCGGCTGCGGCCGAAGAGCCAGAGCTTGTTGCGGACCTCGACGTAGAAGCGCTCCCCCGGGTCGGCGGCCGTGTCGCCGAAGACGCGCGTGCGGTGCTCGACGACGCTGCGCCGGCTCGCCAGGCCGCGGCGGCCGCGCAGCACGCGGGTCGTGAACTCGAAGTCGTCGTTCCACAGGAAGTAGGCCGCGAGCGGCAGGCCCACCTCGCGGACCCGCTCCGCGCGCACGAGGACCGAGACGAAGGAGGCCGACCGCACCGGCACCGCGTCGGCGCGGGCGGCGGCGGCGCGCTCCGCCCGGGAGGCTCCCGGTCTCGGCCGCGGCGTGTTCATCGGGTGCTCGCGCCCGTCCGTCCACAGCACGCGGCTCGCGACGAGGTCGACGCGCTCCCCGGCTCTTCCGCCCGACGTCCCCCCGGTCGTCGTGCAGGCCAGCAGCTCCCGCAGCGCCGTCGGCGAGGGCACCGTGTCGTCGTCGAGGAGCCACACCCACCCGGCGTCGTGGGCCGACAGCGCCCGCGCGACGCCCGCGGCGAAGCCGCCCGCGCCGCCGGTGTTGACGGGGAGCTCGACGAGGTCGGCCCCCGGGTGCTCGGCGCGCACCCACGCCGCCGTCCCGTCGGTGCTGGCGTTGTCGACCACGACGACGGCGTCGACGCGCCGGTCCTGGGCCAGCACGGCCGGCAGCGCCTCGCGCAGCAGGGCCAGCCGGTCGTACGTCACGACGACGGCGACGACCCTGCCCTCGCCCGCGCGCACCCCCCGACCGTAGACGCTCCGGGGGTCGCCGCCGGGGCGCGACGCCCCGGTGCGGCACCGGCCGGCGCCCAGGAGCGCGCCGTATCCTCCCGCGCATGCCGAGCCAGCCCGACCCCCGGCGGGGCGCGCCCGCCGGCGGCGACGAGCCGCGCTGGGGGCCCGCGACGACCTACCGCGCCCGCCCCCGCCTGCGCGGTGGTGACGGCTCCCTCCCGCCCGCGCCGGACCGGTCGCGGGAGGGCCGGGCGCCCGAGGAGCGCGGTGGCCAGGAGTCCAGGGGCCAGGAGTCCAGGAGCCAGGAGCGCAGGGGCCACGAGCGCGCCGCCGAGGGCACGACGTACGGGCGCCCCCGCCCCTCGAGCCACCGCCCCTCGAACCACCGCCCCCCGGACCACGGCCCCGCGAGCCGCCGGTCCCCCGGCGCGTCCCCGGCCGCGCCCCCGTCGGCGCGGCGGCCCTCCTCGGCGGTGCGCCGCCGGCGGGCCGTCGTGGGCGTCGTCGCCCTCCTCGCCGTCGCGCTCGTCGCGTACCCGGTGGCGCTCGGCCTCACGGCGCTGGGCGCGCTCGGCCGCGTCGACGCCCTGGGCGCCTCGGCCGTCGAGGACACCCCGGGCAGCACCTACCTGCTCGTGGGCTCGGACAGCCGCGAGGGCACCGACATCGGGGGGGACGCCGAAGGCGCCCGCACCGACTCGATCCTCCTGCTCCACGTGCCCGACGGCAGCGGCCCGAGCGTGCTCGTGAGCCTTCCCCGCGACTCCTACGTCGAGGTGCCGGGCTACTACGAGACGAAGATCAACGCCGCGTACTCCCTCGGGGGGGCGCCGCTGCTCGTCGACACCGTCGAGCTGGCCACGGGGCTGAAGGTCGACGACTACGTCGAGACGGGCTTCGAGGGCTTCGCCGACGTCGTCGACGCCGTCGGCGGGGTCGAGATGTGCCCGCCGACCGCCATCGTCGACCCGCGGGCCGACCTCGACATCCCGGCCGGCTGCCAGGAGATGGGCGGCCTCACGGCCCTCGGCTACGCCCGGACCCGCTACGAGGACCCCCGCGGCGACCTCGGCCGGGCCGACCGCCAGCGCGAGCTCATGGCGGCCATCGCCGCCGAGGGCACCTCGCCGGGGCTGCTGCTCAACCCCTTCCGCGCCTTCCCCACCGCCGCGGCCGGCGGGTCCGCCCTCACGGTCGACGAGTCCACCGGCCTCGGCGACCTCGTCACCTTCGCCCGCGGCATGCGCGCCGCCTCGTCGGCGGACGGGGTCTCGATGACGGTGCCCGTGGCGGCGACCGACCGGGTCACGAACTCCGGGCAGGTCGTCGACTGGGACGAGGAGCAGGCGGACGCCCTGTGGTCGGCGCTGCGCGCGGACGACACCGAGGCGGTCCGAGCCCTCGCCGACGCGCAGGCGGCCGCGCTCGGGGGCTGAGCCGCGGCGGACGACGCCGCGCCGGGGCCGTCAGCGCTCCAGCGTCGTCAGCCGCGCGTCGACGGCACCGAGGGACGCGCGCACCGCCGTCATCTGCTCCTCGACGCCGCCCACGCGCTCCTCCAGCCGCTCGACGCGACGGTCGACGCCGTCGAAGCGGCGGTCCACGACGTCGAAGCGCCCGGTCATGTCGGCGCGCAGGTCCGTCAGCCGGCTCCCGAGCACCCCGACGACGGCGAGCACGGCGGTCAGCGCGACGGCGAAGCCGCCGATCATCGCGGTGACGAGGAGCGACGTGGGCACCACGTGCCGAGGCTAGGGCGCGCTCGGCACCCGAGGTGCCGTCCGTCCACAGCGCCCTCCGGGCGCCGTCGACGCCGTCGGCGACGCACCATGGCGGCATGACCTCCACGCCCCACACCAACGACCCCGACGTCGTCCGCCGCCTGCTCACCGAGCCGGGCCGGTGGGCGGTGGTCGGGCTGTCCGACAACACCGACCGGCCGGCGTACGGCGTCGCCCGCTTCCTCCAGGAGCGGCTCGGCGCGGAGGTCGTGCCGGTGCACCCGCGGGCGGTCGACGTCCACGGCGAGCACGGCTTCCCCGACCTCGCCACGGCGGACCGGCACGGGCCGCTCGACGTCGTCGACTGCTTCGTCAACTCCTCGCGCGTCGGCGCGGTCGTCGACGAGGCCATCCGTCTCGGCGCGCACGCGGTGTGGATGCAGCTCGGCGTCGTCGACGAGGAGGCCGCGGCCCGCGCCCGCGCGGCCGGGCTCGACGTCGTCATGGACGCCTGCCCGGCGATCGAGGCGCCGCGGCTCGGCCTGGTCTGAGGGCCGCCGCGGGCGCGGCGGCACGCGGTCAGGCGCCGGCGACCCGCTCCCGCAG
>NZ_JABEMA010000212.1 GCF_013004605.1 Pseudokineococcus marinus | reverse complement strand
GTGCCCGCCGGGGCCGTGGCCGCCCGGGCCGAGGGGCCGGTCGCCGACCTCGGTCGTCACGAGCTCGCCGATCCGGGCCTCGAGGTCGGCGGCGCGCTCGTCGGCCTGCTCCTGCGTGATCCGGCCGTCGGCGACCTCCTCGTCGAGGTGGGCCCTCGCGGCGTCGACGAGGGCGGCGACGAGGTCGTCGGTGCTCACGCCCTGGTCCTCGGCGACCGACGCCAGGGTGGCGCCGTCCTGCGCCAGGGCGTCCCGGAGCTCCTCGGGCGTGAGGTCGAGCACCTCCGCCGCGGCGTCGAGGCCCGCGGGCCCCGGCCCGAGCCCACCCGGACCACCCGGACCACCCGGCCCGGGCAGCGCGTCGGCGAGCGTCGAGGCGACCTCGTCGGCCTGGTCCTGGGTCAGCGTCCCGTCCGAGACGAGGCCCGCGAGGGCCTCGGTGATGCGGTCGACCCCGTCCGCCACGGCGTCGACCGCCCCCTGGGCGGCGTCCTGGGTCGACTCCGTCACCGCGTCGGGCGCCGCGTCCGCGAGCGCCGGCCCGGCGAGGGCCGCCCCGCCGAGGGCGATCGCGCCCGCGACGGTGATGGTGGCCAGCTTCCTGCGCATGGTGTCCTCCTCCGACGGGCGGCCGTTCCGCCCGAGGACCACGACGCTGCGGGCCGCGCCTGTCAGGACGCTGTCACGCCCTCATGGCTCACCTGCGGATCGCGGGGACGTCGTCCCCGCGGGCCCGGGGAGCGCTCGGGACGGCGCGGACCGGCGCCCGGGCGGCCCACGCCCTACCGTCGGCGCGTGAGCGCGAGCGACGACCGCCCGGCCGGCGGCGGCCCCGGCGCCGACGACGCGCGGGACCTGCACGCCCGGGTCCTGGCGGCGCTGCGGCGCACGGCCTTCCTCCTGGAGCGGGAGCTGGCGAGCACCCACCGGGTCAAGGCGTTCCGCGCGGCGGCCACGACGGTCACGCGCACGCCCGCGGACGAGCTGGCCCGCCGCGTCGCCGAGGGCTCCCTCGAGCAGCTGCCCGGCGTGGGACGCACGACGGCGGCCCTCGTCCTCGACGTCGCCGCCGGACGGCGACCCGCCTACCTCGCGGACCTCGAGGAGCGCCAGGAGCCCCTCGTCGGCCCGGACGACGAGGGCGCCGCCGGTGGCGCCGCCCTGCGGGCGGCCCTGCGCGGGGACCTGCACCTGCACTCGGACTGGAGCGACGGCGGCAGCCCCGTCGAGGACATGGCCGTCACGGCCGTGGAGATCGGCCACGAGTACGCGGCCCTCACCGACCACTCGCCGCGCCTCAAGGTCGCGCGCGGTCTCAGCCCCGCGCGGCTGCGCCGCCAGCTGGCCCTGCTCGAGGAGCTCGCGGCGCCGCTCGCGCCCTTCCGGCTCCTGTCGGGCATCGAGTGCGACGTCCTCGCCGACGGGTCCCTCGACCAGGAGCCCGAGCTGCTGGAGGAGCTCGACGTCGTCGTCGCCTCCGTCCACTCCGACCTGCGGATGGAGCGGCGCGCCATGACCCGCCGCATGGTGCGCGCCGTGCGCGACCCCCGCACCGACGTGCTCGGGCACTGCACGGGGCGGTACGTGCAGCCTCGGGAGGGGGTCGGGAGGGCGCGGCCCGAGAGCGAGTTCGACGCCGAGGAGGTCTTCGCCGCGTGCGCGGAGGCCGGCGTCGCCGTCGAGGTCAACGCCCGCCCCGAGCGCCTCGACCCGCCCCTGCGGCTGCTGCGGCTCGCCGTCGAGGCCGGCTGCCTGTTCAGCGTCGACACCGACGCCCACGCCCCCGGCCAGCTCGACTGGCAGGAGCTCGGGTGCGCCCGGGCGGCGCGGTGCGGCGTCCCGCCCGAGCGCGTGGTCAACACCTGGCCCGTCGAGGACCTCCTGGCCTGGACGGCCGACCACACCCACCGACCGGGCTGAGCGCGCCGGCCACCTCGCGCCGCCGCGGCCCCCGCTCAGCCCTCGCCGGCCGTGCCGAACAGCCGGTTGACGCGCCGGTTGGCCTCGGTGAGGGACTCCACAGGTGCGGAGAATCCCATGACCCGGTCCATGGCGGGGCGCATGATCGCGTCCACCTCGCTGTAGTTCTCGGTGATGGGCACGGGGATGGTCGTGCCCTCCTCGACGTGGACGGTGAAGGCCTCGATGTCGATGCCCTTGGCCGACAGCGCCTCCTCGGCGATGGGCACGACCTCCTGACGGGCCGGCAGGACGACGCCGCCGCGGGCGACGACCTCCTGGCACTCCACCGAGGCGAGGTGCTGGACCCACGCCCACGCGGCGCCCTTGCGGGGCGAGGAGGTGGCGATGGAGTCCGCGAGCGAGTTGAACATGGCTGCGCGCTCGCCGGTGGGGCCGACGGGCGTGGGGAAGACGTCGAGGTCGATGCCCTCGAGGCGCGTGAGGTTGTTGATGTTCCAGGAGCCCTGCGTCGCCATCGCGTACCGGTCCGCCTGCAGCTGCTGGTCGACCGACCCGCCGACCGTCCGCTCCAGCGGCGGCATGTAGCCCTTCTCGACGAGCCCGCGCCACCACGCGACGGTCTCCTGGAAGGCCTCCTCGTCGTAGGCGTAGCGCGTCCCCCACAGCGGCTGGTCGGTGTGCGTCCAGCCGTTGGCGCCGGTGTACATCGACCACTCGGTCTGGCCGAAGCCCTCGCCGGCGCCCTCCAGCGCCAGCCCGTAGGTGGCCACCGACGTGGGGTCGAAGCCCGGCTCGTCGCCGCGGACCCCGTTCGTGTCGACGGTCAGGCGGGCGACGAGCTGCTCGTAGGAGCCGCCGTCCTGGGGGTTCCAGTCGAGGGACCACAGGTCCTCGCGGGTGTAGCCCGCCTCCTCGACCATCGCGGTGTTGTAGAAGACGCCGACGGTGTCGAAGTCCTTCGGCAGGCCGTAGCGCTGCCCGTCCGGCCCCACCCACAGGTCGGTGGTGCCCTCGACGTAGGCGTCGAGGTCCACCCCGTCCCGCTCGACGAGCTCGTCCAGCGGCTGCAGCAGCCCCCGCGTGGCGTAGTCGGCGTAGCGGGAGGTGTGGTCGACGAAGACGTCCGGCGCCGAGTCGGAGACGAAGGCGGTGAAGAGCTTGTCCCAGTAGTCGTCCCAGCCGAACTGCTCGATGACGACGTCGACGTCGGGGTTCGCCGCCTCGAACTGCTCGGCGCACTGCTGGTAGGCGGGCAGCTGGGCCGAGTCCCACATCCAGTAGGTGAGGGTGCCGGTGTCCTCCCAGCCGCCACCGCTGACGCCGCTCGACGTGCCGCAGCCGGTGACCGCCAGGCCCAGGGCCGCCGCGACCGCGACGGCGCGGACCGCTCGTGCGCTGCTCGTCCTCATCGGTGAGGACCTCCTCCTCCGGGGGCTCCCGGTCAGCTCGTGCCGCGGGGTCGCGCGGCCGGGTGGTGCGGTGGGAGGCGTGGGCGGCCCGGTGCACCGCCCACGCGTCACTTGACGCCGTTGAAGCCGATCGAGTCGACGATCTTGCGGCTGAAGACGGCGAACAGGACGAGCACCGGCAGGGCCGCCACGAGCGTGGCCGCCATGAGCCCCGCCCAGTCCGGCGTCCCCTGGGGCGTCTGGCTGCGGAAGATGCCGAGCGCGACGGTGAGCACGCGCACGTCCTGGGCGCTGCCGACGAGCAGCGGCCAGAAGTACTCGTTCCACGCCAGCACGTACTGCAGCAGGGCCAGGGTCGTGATCGGCCCCCAGCTCATGGGCACGACGACGCGCAGGAAGGTCCGCACGTGGCCCGCCCCGTCGAGGCGGGCGGCCTCCTCGACCTCGGAGGAGATGCCGAGGAAGAACTGCCGGAGGAAGAAGATGGCGAAGGGCGTCATGAAGAAGAAGGGCAGGATGATCGCCGGGTAGGTGTTGAGCAGCCCGAGGTCGCGCATGAGCAGGAAGTTCGGCAGCTGCGTGAAGATCGGCGGCACCATGAGCGCGGTGAGGAAGAGGAAGAACACCGCGTCGCGCCCGGGCCAGCGCATCCGCGCGAAGGCGTAGGCCGCCATCGCGCCGAAGACCACCTGCCCCGCGGTGATGGCCGTGGCGACGACCACCGAGTTCAGCAGGTAGCGCGGGAACTCGATCGCCGCGCCCGAGCCGCCCTGGGCCTGGGCCTCCACGGTGGAGGCCAGCCCGAAGACCCGCTCGAAGGCCCCGGTCGTCGTCTCCACCGGCAGCAGCGACGACGGCTCGGTCGCGAGGACGGCGCCGTCGGACAGCGCGGTGCGCAGCATCCAGTAGAAGGGGAAGAGGGTGATGGCCATGATCCCCACCAGGGCGGCCCAGGCGAGGACCCGCCCGGGACCGGGGCGCCGGTGGCGGCGCCCCGTGCGCGGTCGGCCGCCCGCGGGCGGAGGAGCGGTGGCCCGCCCCGTCGTGGAGGAGGGGCGCTGCGTCGTCGTGGTCACGGGGCCTCCTAGCCCAGGTCCGACTGGTGGGCCCGCGTCAGCCTGAGCTGCAGCGCCGCGACGGCCATGAGGATGACGAGGAGCACGACCGAGACCGCGGAGGCGTACCCGTAGTCGAGCCGCTGGAAGGCCAGGTCGAAGATGTAGTACTGCAGGACGCGCGTGGCGTCCGCGGGGCCGCCCGCCGTCGTGACGGCCACGGTGTCGAAGACCTGGAACGAGCCGATCATCGTGATGACGAGGACGACGGCGAGGACGGGGCGCAGGAGCGGCAGCGTGATCGACCAGAACATCCGCCACTCGGAGGCGCCCTCGGTGCGAGCGGCCTCGTACAGGTGACCGGGGATCATCTGGAGCCCGGCGAAGATGAGCAGGGCCGTGTAGCCCATGTGCCGCCACACGTTGACGAGCGCGATGGTCGGGACGGCCCAGGTCTCGTCCCCGAAGAAGGCCACCGGGTCGAGGCCGAGCCCGGTCAGCGCCTCGTTCACGATGCCGATCTGCGCGTCGAGCATCCAGAAGAAGACGAGGGCGACGACGACGTTGGCCACGAGGTAGGGCATGACGACGACCGAGCGGACGAGGGTCGACGTCGTCAGCCGGTGCATGAGGACGGCGATGCCGAGGGCGACCACCGTCTGCACGCCGATGTTGACGGCCACGTACTGCAGCGTGACGACCATGGCGTTCCAGAAGGTCGCGTCCTCGAGCAGCCGCGCGTAGTTGCCGAGCCCGACGAAGGCGGGCGGCGTGAAGAAGTCGAAGTCCGTGAGGCTGAACCAGAGCCCCCGCAGGGTCGGCCAGAGGTAGAAGACGCTGAAGCCCAGGAGCGACGGCGCGATGAAGGCGGCGGCGACGAGGGCCTCACGGCGCCGTCGGGCCCGGCTCCCCGGCGACGGCGCGCGGTCGACCCGCGCCGGCGCGGGGACGGGCG
>NZ_JABEMA010000211.1 GCF_013004605.1 Pseudokineococcus marinus | reverse complement strand
GTCGCCGGGTGGCCTGCTCGCCATGCCCCGATGCTGCCAGCCGCACCGCCCCGCGGCGCGGGAGTCCCCCGGACCGGGCGCCGCGCCGTCGTCCGAGCCGTCGTCAGGGCCTCAGCCCCGGCGCAGGACGCGGGCCTCCCAGGGGGCGAGCACCGGGTCGGCGGCGACGTCGGCGTCGTCGCCCCCTCCGCCGCCGGGCACGGTGCCGAGGACGAGCTCGAGGTCGCGCCCGGGCCCGGCGACGGCCTCGGGGAGGAGGTCGCCGAGGTCCACCGGCGAGGAGCCGACGTTGGCGACGACGAGGAGCTCGTCGACCGCCGGCGCCCCGTCCGGGCCCTCCCCCGCGAGGCGGCGGGTGAAGGCGTACACCCGCTCGTGCTCGGGCACCAGCATGGTGAAGTCGCCGAGCGCGACCACGGGCCAGTCGTGGCGCAGCGCCACCAGGCGCCGGTAGTGCGCCAGCACCGACGTCGGGTCGTCAGCCTGGTCGGCGACGCTCCACCCGTGGGCGTGGTCGGGGTTGACGGCGATCCACGGCTCCCCGGTGGTGAACCCCGCCGACGGCGAGGCGTCCCACTGCACGGGCGTCCGCGCGTTGTCCCGGCTGGAGACCGCGACCCTCGAGAGCACCTCCGCGGGGTCGCCGCCGTGGCCCACCTCCTCGGCGAGGTGGTTGCGGCTCTCGATGTCGCGCAGCTGCTCGGCCGAGGCCCACGGGAAGTTCGCCATCCCGATCTCCTCGCCCTGGTAGACGTACGGCGTCCCCCGGTGCAGGTGCAGCAGCGTGCCCAGGCACCGCGCCGACGCCGCGCGGTGCTCCGGGGAGTCGTCGCCCCACCGCGACACGATCCGCGGCTGGTCGTGGTTGTTCCAGTACAGGCTGTTCCACCCCCGCTCGGCCAGGCCCGCCTGCCAGCGCCCGAAGGAGGCCTTGAGCGCGAGCAGGTCCAGGGGCACGGAGTGCCACTTGCTGCCGTCGTGGTCGAGGTCGACGTGCTCGAACTGGAACACCATGTCGACCTCCGCGCTCGCGGGGTCGGTGAAGCGCTGCGCGTCGGCCACTGTCACGCCGGGCATCTCCCCCACCGTCAGCAGCGCCTCCGGCCGCCCGGCGAAGACCTCGGCGTGCATCTCGGCCAGGTACTCGTGGATGCGCGGCCCGCACAGGTAGTGCTCACCACCCCCGGCCAGGCCGGTGCGGGGGTCGGCGTCGCGCCCGTCCGGCAGGGAGCCGTCCGCCGCGACGTCCTTGCTCACCATGTTGATGACGTCCATGCGGAAGCCGTCGACCCCGCGGTCGAGCCACCACCGCATCATCTCGTGCACCGCCGCCCGCACGTCCGGGTTCTCCCAGTTGAGATCGGGCTGCTTGCGGGAGAAGAGGTGCAGGTAGTACTCGCCGCTGGCCTCGTCGAGGCTCCACGCCGGGCCGGAGAAGGCCGACCGCCAGTTCGTCGGCTCGGCGCCCGGGGCGCCGGCCTCCATGCCCTCGCGCGGGCCGCGCCACCAGTACCAGTCGCGCTTCGCGCTCGACGGCGAGCTGCGGGACTCGACGAACCAGGGGTGCTCGTCGCTCGTGTGGTTGACCACGAGGTCCATGACGAGCTTCACGCCCCGCGCGTGGAGGGCGTCGGTGAGCTCCTCGAGGTCCTCCAGCGTCCCGAAGGTCGGGTCGACCGCCCGGTAGTCGCTGATGTCGTAGCCGTTGTCGTCCTGCGGCGAGGCGTAGACGGGCGAGAGCCACACGACGTCGACGCCGAGGTCGGCGAGGTGGTCCAGGCGGGAGGTGATGCCCCGCAGGTCCCCCACCCCGTCGCCGTCGGAGTCCGCGAAGGACCGCGGGTACACCTGGTAGACGACGGCGCTCGCCCACCACGGCGCCGGACCCGGGCCCGGGCCGGCGTCGTCGGGGGCCGTCGTGACGCGGGGCTGCAGGGGCGTCGTGGCGCTCATGGGCGCGGATCCTGCCAGCGGGCGAGGGCGCGCGACGGAGCCGGCCGTCGCCGGCCGCCTCCGTCCGCCCGGGGCCGCTGCACGGGCGTCGTCAGCCGGCGACGAGCGCCCCCCGCTCGGTGCCGACGGCGTCGACGACCTCGGCGAGCACGCGCTCGGCGTCCTCGTGCGCCACCTGGCAGGTGCCGGCGGCCTGGTGGCCGCCGCCGCCGTGGCGCAGGCAGACCGCGCCGACGTCGACGGGCGAGGTGCGGTCGACGATCGACTTGCCCACCGCCAGCACGGTGTTGAGCTTCTCGCGGCCCCACATGACGTGGACGGAGACCCGCGCCGTCGGGAAGAGGGCGTAGACGACGAAGCGGTTGCCGGCGTGGATGACGTCCTCGCCGCGCAGGTCGACGACGACGACGTCGCCGCGCTGGGTGCTGCAGCGGCGCAGCTGCTCCGCGGAGAGGGCCTGCTGGGAGCGGTAGAGCTCGACGCGCTCGGCGACGTCGGGCAGGGCGAGGATCTCCTCGACGTCCTGGTGGGCGCTGCAGGCGTCGACCAGCTGCATCATCAGCTGGTAGTTGGAGACGCGGAACTCGCGGAAGCGGCCGAGGCCCGTCCGGCTGTCCATGAGGACGTTGAGCAGCGTCCAGCCGCGGGGGTCGAGCACCTCCTCGATGCCGTAGGCCGCCGAGTCGGCGCGGTCGACGGCGTCCATGAGCTCGGGCGAGACGTCGGGGAAGCGCTCGGCGCCGCCGAAGTGGTCGTAGACGACGCGCGCGGCCGAGGGGGCGCCCGCGTCGATGACGTGGTTGGCGCGCTCGCCGTCCAGGCGCAGGGTCTCGGAGTGGTGGTGGTCGAAGACGAGGTGCGCGCGGGGGGCGTAGGGGAGGTTCGTCAGCACGTCGCGCTCGGTGATCTCGACGACGCCGTCCTGCACGTCCTTGGGGTGCACGAACGTGATCTCGTCGACGAGGCCGATCTGGCGCAGGAGCACCGCGCAGACGAGGCCGTCGAAGTCGCTGCGGGTGACCAGGCGGTAGGGCACGGGAGGCTCCTGGTGGGTCGGGGAGGGGGCTCGTCCTCTCCCCCGTCGGCCGGGCGCGCCAGGACCTGAGCGGCCGGGCGCCACCTCCCCCGCCCGCGGTGCTCCTCGTGGGCGTCAGGCGGCGGCACGGACGCCGCGGCGCTCGCCCTCCAGCCGTCCGAGGTAGCGGGCGATCTCGCGCGGGCCGGAGCGCGGGGCGACCGCCTCGACGTCCGCGTTGTAGTTCGTGTTGGTGTTCACGTCGTAGGTGACGACGCGCCCGTCGACGGTCTCGATGGACTCGATGCCGGCGACGGCCGTGCCCGTGGCCGCGAGGAAGCGGCGGTAGGCCTCCAGCTGCGGGGGCTCGTAGCCCTCCCGGAGGCTGAAGAGCGGCTCCTGGCCGGGCAGCGCGCAGGCGTCCGCAGGGCACAGCTCGAACCCCTGGGCCGTCGAGACGCGCACCGAGTACACGTGCTCGCCGTCGACGAGCTCGGTGCGCGTGACCGCGGGCTCCGCGGCGACGAGCAGCTCCTGCAGGAGCCACGTGCCGTTCGCGGGGGCCTCCAGCTCCCCGGCGGCCAGGGCGTCGCGCAGCTCCTCGACGGCGTCGAAGCGCCGCACGCCCAGGCCCTTGCCGCCCTGGTCGTGCTTGGTGATGAACGGCGCGCCGCCGCCGGCGGCGACGAAGCGCTCGGCGGCGGCGACCAGCCGGTCCTGCCCGAGCACGGCCGTGGTGCGGGGCACGTCCACCCCGGCCGCGCGCAGCGCCGCGTGCTGGGCGACCTTGCTCATCTCGAGCTCGAGCACCCCGCGCCCGTTGACGACCGTCCGCCCGTGCCCCTCGAGCCACGAGAGCACCGCCCTCGTCTGCTCCTTCGCCAGGTGGTGGCCGCGGGTGTGGGCCGAGGCGCTCATCCGCGACCAGAAGACGCCCTCCGGCGGCTCGTCGTCGAGGGAGAGCTCACCCGCCCCCGTCAGCAGCCACTGCTCCACGGGCACGCCCTCGGCGTCGAAGGCCGCGGCGAAGGGAGGCCACCACTCGGGGTTCTCGTGCAGCGCGTAGACGGTCACGCAGGAGCCAGCACCCGCGCCTCGCGGGCTGTTCCGGGGACCGCCCGCGACGGACGGGCGCGCGAGGGGCGGGGCTCAGCGCGCGGCGCGCTCGACCAGCCAGTCGACGACGAGGGCCGTCGTCGCGTCGCGGTCGGTCTCGTTGAGGACCTCGTGCCGGGCGCCGTGGCGCAGCTCGAGCGTGACGTCGCGCAGGCCGGCGTCGCGGTAGCGCTCCGCCAGGCGGCGGACGAGCGCCCCGCCGGACCCGCCGACCGGGTCCTCGTCGCCGCTGACGACGAGGACGGGCAGGTCGTCGCGGATGCCGGCGAGCGCCTCGGGGTCCGCCGTCCGGCCCGCCGTCGCGAGCACGCCCCCGAGGACGGCGTCCTCGGTGGCGAAGCCGCACAGGGGGTCGGCCACGTACGCGTCCACCTCGGCCTCGTCGCGGCTCAGCCACTCGAAGCCGGTGCGGGAGGGGAACGGCGCGTTGAAGCCCTCGAGACCGGCGTCCGCGGGCAGGGCGCTGACGACCTCGACGAGCCCGTCGATCGCCGTCGAGCCGGTCAGGACGGCGCCCGCCCACAGCGCGTCGTGGTCGAGGAGGGCGTTCTGCGCGGCCATGGACCCCAGGGAGTGGCCGAGGAGGAAGCGCGGCAGGTCGGGGTGCTCGTCCCGCAGCAGCTCCCCGAGCCGCACGACGTCGCCCACGAAGCCCGCGGCGCCCGCCGCGCCGAAGGAGCCGAGCGGCACCTGCTCCGACGTCGAGGCGCCGTGCCCGCGGTGGTCGCACGCCACGACGACGAAGCCCGCGTCCGCGAGAGCGGTGGCCAGGCGCGCGTAGCGGCGCCCGTGCTCGGCGAGCCCGTGCGCGACCTGCACGACGCCCCGCACCGGGCCGTCCGCGGGCTCCCAGCGGTAGGTCGCGACGGCCAGCCCGTCGGAGGGCGAGGCGAAGCTGCTCGTGCGGGGCTCGGCGGTCATGGCGTCCTCCGGAGGTCGGGTCGGGTCGGGCGGACGGGCTGCGCGACCGGTGGGCCGCTCACGCCGGCACCCAGGCGTCGAGCAGCCAGCTGTCGAAGGTCGTGGGCGTCAGGACGGCGCCGGGGCCGGGCAGCATGACCTCGCCGGCGGCCTCGACGCCGAAGGGCGTGCCGCGCCAGCTCGCGCAGCTCGAGGGGCTCGCGCCGCGCTGACAGGGTCCGCCGCGCCATGTCGACGAGGTCCTCGGTGCGCGGGCCCGCCACCTCGAGCAGGCCCCGCGGCGGGCCGACGGCGACGCGGGCGAGCTCGGCGGCGAGGTCCGCGACGGCGAGCGGCTGCACGAGCAGCGGGGGCACGACGGCGCCGTCCCCCTCGCGGGTGAG
>NZ_JABEMA010000210.1 GCF_013004605.1 Pseudokineococcus marinus | reverse complement strand
GGTTTGGGTGGTGGGGGGCGTTCAGGTGCCTTGCTCGCCAGTGGGTGGGGTGCTGTTGTTCCAGGTGTATTAAGACCGGCTGCGGGCCTTTCGGGGTTCGTGGTGTGGTTGTTGTGCATTGATGGAGAGTTTGATCCTGGCTCAGGACGAACGCTGGCGGCGTGCTTAACACATGCAAGTCGAACGGTGATGCTCCAGCTTGCTGGGGCGGATCAGTGGCGAACGGGTGAGTAACACGTGAGCAACCTGCCCCTGACTCTGGGATAACCACCGGAAACGGTGGCTAATACCGGATATGACCCCTTGTCGCATGGTGGGGGGTGGAAAGTTTTTCGGTCGGGGATGGGCTCGCGGCCTATCAGCTTGTTGGTGGGGTGATGGCCTACCAAGGCGACGACGGGTAGCCGGCCTGAGAGGGTGACCGGCCACACTGGGACTGAGACACGGCCCAGACTCCTACGGGAGGCAGCAGTGGGGAATATTGCGCAATGGGCGGAAGCCTGACGCAGCGACGCCGCGTGGGGGATGAAGGCCTTCGGGTTGTAAACCTCTTTCAGCTCCGAAGAAGCGAGAGTGACGGTAGGAGCAGAAGAAGCACCGGCTAACTACGTGCCAGCAGCCGCGGTAATACGTAGGGTGCGAGCGTTGTCCGGAATTATTGGGCGTAAAGAGCTCGTAGGCGGCTCGTCGCGTCTGCTGTGAAAGCCCGGGGCTTAACCCTGGGTCTGCAGTGGGTACGGGCGAGCTAGAGTGCGGTAGGGGAGACTGGAATTCCTGGTGTAGCGGTGAAATGCGCAGATATCAGGAGGAACACCGGTGGCGAAGGCGGGTCTCTGGGCCGTAACTGACGCTGAGGAGCGAAAGCATGGGTAGCGAACAGGATTAGATACCCTGGTAGTCCATGCCGTAAACGTTGGGCGCTAGGTGTGGGCCGCATTCCACGTGGTCTGTGCCGCAGCTAACGCATTAAGCGCCCCGCCTGGGGAGTACGGCCGCAAGGCTAAAACTCAAAGGAATTGACGGGGCCCCGCACAAGCGGCGGAGCATGCGGATTAATTCGATGCAACGCGAAGAACCTTACCAAGGCTTGACATGCAGGGAAATCCTCCAGAGATGGTGGGTCCGCAAGGGTCCTGCGCAGGTGGTGCATGGTTGTCGTCAGCTCGTGTCGTGAGATGTTGGGTTAAGTCCCGCAACGAGCGCAACCCTCGTTCGATGTTGCCAGCGGGTGATGCCGGGGACTCATCGGAGACTGCCGGGGTCAACTCGGAGGAAGGTGGGGATGACGTCAAATCATCATGCCCCTTATGTCTTGGGCTTCACGCATGCTACAATGGCCAGTACAAAGGGCTGCGAGACCGTGAGGTGGAGCGAATCCCAAAAAGCTGGTCTCAGTTCGGATTGGGGTCTGCAACTCGACCCCATGAAGTCGGAGTCGCTAGTAATCGCAGATCAGCAACGCTGCGGTGAATACGTTCCCGGGGCTTGTACACACCGCCCGTCACGTCACGAAAGTCGGTAACACCCGAAGCCGGTGGCCCAACCCGTAAGGGAGGGAGCTGTCGAAGGTGGGACTGGCGATTGGGACGAAGTCGTAACAAGGTAGCCGTACCGGAAGGTGCGGCTGGATCACCTCCTTTCTAAGGAGCATCTGGCATCGCCGGCGCTGGATCCTGTGTCTTCGTGCTTGTCGCGGGGTGTGGGTGGTGGTGGTTGGTGGTGTGCGGAGACCAGGCCCGGGCCGTGCGCGTCCGGGGTGGTGCTCGTGGGTGGAACGTTCGGCTGGTCTGGTGGCTGTGCTGCTGGGGGTGAGTACCGCTGACGCGGGTCCTGCTTGAGTGTGGGGCTGGTGGTGGTGTGCGGGGAAGTCCTTGGTGGTGGGGTGGCTGGGTCGTGGTGCGCTGTTGGGTCCTGAGGGAGCAGGCCGTTGGTTGGCTTGTCTTGCTCTGGAGTGAGCGCGGGTCGTCCCTGCGGTCATACCGCCCCCCGGTGGGTGTTCTTGACGATGTGAGTCGTCGGGGATGGTCTGGTGGGGGTGGGTGCCGGTGGTGGGGGTGGCTTGTTCGTAGCTTGAGAACTGCACAGTGGACGCGAGCATCTTTATCTTTGTGGCCAAGTTTTTAAGGGCGTACGGTGGATGCCTAGGCACCAGGAGCCGATGAAGGACGTAGGAGCCTGCGATAAGCCTCGGGGAGTTGGCAACCGAACTGTGATCCGAGGATGTCCGAATGGGGGAACCCGGCTGGATTCATCTCCAGTCACCTGCACCTGAATATATAGGGTGTGTGGAGGGAACGTGGGGAAGTGAAACATCTCAGTACCCACAGGAAGAGAAAGCAACAGCGATTCCGTGAGTAGTGGCGAGCGAAAGCGGATGAGGCTAAACCGTGTGCGTGTGATACCCGGCAGGGGTTGCGTGCGCGGGGTTGTGGGACCCGTTGGCCTTCAGCTGCCGCTGGGGCGGGGAGTGATAAAGCCGCGTTGTAGTCGAAGGGTCTTGGATGGCCTGGCGTAGAGGGTGCGACCCCCGTAGACGAAACAGCGTGGCCTCCTTGGACGGTGTTCCCGAGTAGCACGGGGCCCGAGAAATCCCGTGTGAATCTGGGGGGACCACCCCCTAAGCCTGAATACTCCCTGGTGACCGATAGCGGACGAGTACCGTGAGGGAAAGGTGAAAAGTACCCCGGGAGGGGAGTGAAATAGTACCTGAAACCGTGCGCCTACAAGCCGTCGGAGCAGGATTCGTCTTGTGACGGCGTGCCTTTTGAAGAATGAGCCTGCGAGTTAGTGGCATGTGGCGAGGTTAACCCGTGTGGGGAAGCCGTAGCGAAAGCGAGTCCGAACAGGGCGTGTGAGTCGCGTGTCCTAGACCCGAAGCGAAGTGATCTACCCATGGGCAGGTTGAAGCGCGGGTAAGACCGCGTGGAGGACCGAACCCACCAGGGTTGAAAACCTGGGGGATGACCTGTGGGTAGGGGTGAAAGGCCAATCAAACTTCGTGATAGCTGGTTCTCCCCGAAATGCATTTAGGTGCAGCGTCGCGTGTTTCTTGCCGGAGGTAGAGCTACTGGATGGCCGATGGGCCCGACAAGGTTACTGACGTCAGCCAAACTCCGAATGCCGGTAAGCGCAGCGTGGCAGTGAGACTGCGGGGGATAAGCTTCGTAGTCGAGAGGGAAACAGCCCAGATCACCGGCTAAGGCCCCTAAGCGTGTGCTAAGTGGAAAAGGATGTGGAGTTGCGCAGACAACCAGGAGGTTGGCTTAGAAGCAGCCATCCTTGAAAGAGTGCGTAATAGCTCACTGGTCAAGTGATTCCGCGCCGACAATGTAGCGGGGCTCAAGCACACCGCCGAAGCCGTGGCACTCCCATGTTAGCCAGGCTCACCTTCGGGTGGGTCCAGGTGTGGGGGTGGGTAGGGGAGCGTCGTGTGGGGGGTGAAGCGGCAGGGTGACCTAGTCGTGGACGCCACACGAGTGAGAATGCAGGCATGAGTAGCGAATGACGGGTGAGAAACCCGTCCGCCGGATGATCAAGGGTTCCAGGGCCAGGCTAATCCGCCCTGGGTAAGTCGGGACCTAAGGCGAGGCCGACAGGCGTAGTCGATGGACAACGGGTTGATATTCCCGTACCGGCGAAGGACCGCCCATGCCGGGGCCAGCGATGCTGAGTGCCTGAAGCCTCACGTGCCCTTCGGGGCGAGTGTGGGTGGAACGCACGACCCAGACTGGTAGTAGGCAAGCGCATTAACAGGGGTGACGCAGGAGGGTAGCTTCCGCGTGGCGATGGTTGTCCACGTCCAAGGGTGTAGGGCGAGTCGTTGGTAAATCCGCGGCTCACACAAGTCTGAGACCTGATGGTGAGCACGTAGTGCGAAGTGAGTGATCCCATGCTGCCGAGAAAAGCCTCGGCGCGAGGTTCTAGCCGCCCGTACCCTAAACCGACTCAGGTGATCAGGTAGAGAATACCAAGGCGATCGAGTGAATCGTGGTTAAGGAACTCGGCAAAATGCCCCCGTAACTTCGGGAGAAGGGGGGCCGATCGCGTGAACGCCCCTTGCGGGTGGGAGCGTGTGAGGCCGCAGAGACCAGGGAGAAGCGACTGTTTACTAAAAACACAGGTCCGTGCGAAGTCGCAAGACGATGTATACGGACTGACGCCTGCCCGGTGCTGGAACGTTAAGGGGACCGGTTAGCCTCACGGCGAAGCTGAGAACTTAAGCGCCAGTAAACGGCGGTGGTAACTATAACCATCCTAAGGTAGCGAAATTCCTTGTCGGGTAAGTTCCGACCTGCACGAATGGCGTAACGACTTCTCCGCTGTCTCAACCGCGAACTCGGCGAAATTGCACTACGAGTAAAGATGCTCGTTACGCGCAGCAGGACGGAAAGACCCCGGGACCTTCACTATAGTTTGGTATTGGTGTCTGGTGTGGCTTGTGTAGGATAGGTGGGAGACTGTGAAGCGGGCACGCCAGTGCTGGTGGAGTCGTCGTTGAAATACCACTCTGGTCATACTGGGCGTCTAACTTCGGTCCGTGATCCGGATCAGGGACAGTGCCTGATGGGTAGTTTAACTGGGGCGGTTGCCTCCTAAAGTGTAACGGAGGCGCTCAAAGGTTCCCTCAGCCTGGTCGGTCATCAGGTGTTGAGTGCAAGTGCACAAGGGAGCTTGACTGCGAGACTGACGGGTCGAGCAGGGACGAAAGTCGGAACTAGTGACCCGGCCGTGGTGTGTGGAAACGCGGTCGCTCAACGGATAAAAGGTACCCCGGGGATAACAGGCTGATCTTGCCCAAGAGTCCATATCGACGGCATGGTTTGGCACCTCGATGTCGGCTCGTCGCATCCTGGGGCTGGAGTAGGTCCCAAGGGTTGGGCTGTTCGCCCATTAAAGCGGTACGCGAGCTGGGTTTAGAACGTCGTGAGACAGTTCGGTCCCTATCCGCTGCGCGCGTCGGAGACTTGAGAAGGGCTGTCCCTAGTACGAGAGGACCGGGACGGACGAACCTCTGGTGTGCCAGTTGTCCTGCCAAGGGCATGGCTGGTTGGCTACGTTCGGGAGGGATAACCGCTGAAGGCATCTAAGCGGGAAGCCTGCTTCGAGATGAGGTCTCCTTGCCACTTCGGGTGGTGTGAGGCTCCCAGGTAGACGACTGGGTTGATAGGCCGGGTGTGGAAGCGGGGTAACTCGTGGAGCTGACCGGTACTAATATGCCGATGGCTTGACCACTTCTAGTGTGTGTTGCTCGTGTCCACTGTGCGGTTCTTGGGTTACGAACCCCCCGCCGCCCCCTTGGGGTGTGTGGGTGGGGGTTCGTGCTCGTGAGTTGTTTCGGCGGTCATAGCGTCGGGGAAACGCCCGGTCCCATTCCGAACCCGGAAGCTAAGCCCGTTCGCGCCGATGGTACTGCGTGGGGGACTGCGTGGGAGAGTAGGTCGCCGCCGGACTTCACTTAGGAAGGGCCACCCCCCT
>NZ_JABEMA010000021.1 GCF_013004605.1 Pseudokineococcus marinus | reverse complement strand
CCACGGCGGTCAGCCCCGCCCGCGCGGGCGTCGAGCGGCGGCGGCCTGGGGCACGGCGTCCTCCCGGGAGGGCGAGGGGGCGGGGCGTCCCATGCTCGCACCCCCGGCGCAGCGGCTGCCGGGCCGGTGGGGCGCGCGGGTGGCGGTGCTCGTCACGGGCGTCCTCTCGTCGTCGTCGGCCGTGCCGGTGGTTCGGACCCGGGCGCCGGGCGGTTGGGTCGCGCCGGTCAGCAGTGCTCGGAGACGTGCCCGCGGGTGCCGCGGGGGACGACGTCGCGGTCCCGGAGCAGGACGGACACGCGGTCGCCACGCGCCGCGCACGCCTCGCGGAAGGGCCGCCGGCCGGTGTCGGTGTACTCGACCTCGAGGACGTGGCGCCCGTAGTGGCCCGTGTAGACGTCGCACTCGTCCCAGACCTGGCACTCCTCGGCGACGGCGAAGTCGAACCCGACCGCGCGGACCTGGCGGCGCGTCAGCTCGGCGGTGTTCTTCTGCGCCACGGCGAGGCCGGCCGCGTGGGCGCGCTGCGCCAGCAGGCCGGCGAAGGCCACCGCCTGCCCCTGCGTCAGCCGCCCTCCGGAGCGGGTGAAGGCGTCGAGGTTGTCGAGCTCGACCGCCCGGTAGCCCGCGGCGGCGCAGCCGTCGACCCAGCGCCCGACGACCCGGGCCGCCGCCGTCCGCCTCGCCGACGTCGACGTGTCGAGGAGCACCTCGCCGGGCCAGTCCGCGTCCTCGACGAGCCGCCCGCGGGCGTCGCGCAGGAGGAGGTCGGGGTGCGCGCGCCGCCACCAGGCGGTCTCGCCGGGCTGGGTCTGGAAGGCGTTGACGTAGCAGACGGAGTACACGCCGCGGACGGGCGGCGCCGTCCGGTCGCGGACGACGACGTCGACGTCGGCGGCGGGCGGGTAGGCGCCGCCGAGCTGGTAGTCGAGAACCCCGCCCGCCGGCGGGGGCGCGGGTCGGGCGGCGCTCGCGGCGGGGGAGGCCGTCGTGGCCGTCGCTGCCGGCGCCCCGCTGGGTCCGGCGCCGCAGGCGGCGAGGACGAGGGCGCCGAGGACGGCGGCGACGGTGCGCGCGCCGCGGCGTGGGGCGGCCGCGCGTCGGGAGCTCACGAGCTCATCCTCGGACGACGCCGCGCACACCGCCGCCGACGAGGGTCGCGACGTCGACCATCGCCCCCGGCAGGACGAGCCCCCGCGGGGCGGCCACGTAGCAGGGGCGCCACTGCGGGCCGAAGCCCTGCTTGAAGGCGCGCAGCCCCTGGAAGTTGTAGAGGGGCCCGCCGTGGGTCCACACGAGGTGCCCGAGCCGCTCCCAGGCGGGGGCGCCGGCGCCCGTCCGCAGCCCCGAGAGCGGGGCCGTGCCGAGGTTGAAGGCGGAGAAGCCCTGCTCCTGCGCCCAGAGGAGGCTCTCGACGAAGAGGTAGGTCATGACGGTGCTCGGCCCGTCGGGGAGGCGTCGCATGAGGTCCACCTGGACCTCCTCGCCGTCCCCGCCCACCCAGAGGGTCGCGAAGGCGATGACGCGCCCCTCCTGGCGCACCACGGCGACGGGGGAGCGGCGGACGTAGTCGTCGTCGAAGGCGCCGAGGGAGAAGCGCTTCTCGCCGCCCCGTCGCTCCGCGAGCCAGGCGTCGGAGACGGCGCGCAGCTCGGGCACGAGCGGGGCGACGTCCTCGGGCGCCACGACCTCGACCGTCATGCCGAGCCGCTGGGACTTGTTCCGGCACGTGCGCAGGTTCGTCTTCGCCTTGCCCGAGAGCGTGTAGCCCTGGAGGGGCACGACGGCCTCCTCGCCGAACTTCGTGACGGCGAGGCCGTGGGCGCGGTAGAGGTCGGCGTGGTCGTCGAGGACGCTGTAGAGGACGGGGCGACCGGCGTGCCGGTCCACCTCGGCGAGGAAGCTGCGGAGCAGCCCCGGGACGGCGGCCGGGTCGCCCACCGGGTCGCCCATGACGACCCAGCTGCGGCCCTCCACCTGGTACATGAGGAAGGCGGCCCCGCACGGGGCGAAGAAGAAGCGCTTGTCGCCGGTGAAGGCGAGCTGGGCGGCGCAGCGCCCCGAGCGGGCGACGAGGTCCTCGACGCGGGCCAGCTCGTCGTCGTCCGCGGACGGCCCGCCGGGCCGACGGCGCCGCAGGACCCAGGTGCCCGCGAGGACGACGCCGGCGACGCCCGCGACGGCGGCGAGCCGGTCGGCGGGCGGAGCGCCGGACAGGGCCGTCGCGAGCACGGGGGCGTCGACGGAGCCGGCGACCTCCTGCCAGGCGACCGCCCCGGCGACGAGGGCGGCCGCGGCCGCCGGTCGCACGAGGTCGCGCGGGCGCCAGGAGCGCGTGCCGCGGGAGAAGACCGTCCGCGCGGGCACGAGGAGCAGCGCGAGCGTCGCGGTGACGGCGCCGAGCACGACGTCGCCGTGCGTCACGGCGAGGACCGCCGTCCCCACGAGGAGCGCGAGCGCGGCGGCCCAGGCGGTGCGCAGCCGCCGGTGCAGCCCGAGCCCGAGGAGCAGCGCGGACCACCCGACGAGGCTCGTGGCCATGGCCGGCACGTCGAGGCCGCGGCTGCCGGGGAGGTCGCCGCGCACGGCCACGAAGGTGCCGGCGCCCGCGACGACGAGGGCGAGCACGGACGGCGTGAGCACGGTGGGCAGGCGTCCCGCCGTCGTGGCGGCGCCGGCCGGGCGGGACTGCTCCGCGGCCGAGGGCGCCCGCATGGCCGGCACGCGCAGCCCGGCGGCGCCGGCGACCGGCGCGTGGACGTCCGGGGTAGCGGTCGTGGGAAGGGGCGCTGTCGCGGCGCCCGTGCGGATCTCGTGGCGGACGAGGAGCACCGCGGCGAGGAGCAGCGGGAGCACGAAGTAGACGAGCCGGTAGGCGACGAGGGCCACGGCGAGGTCCGCGGGCGACGTCGTCCCGCCGAGGAGGACCACGAGCACCGTCTCGAAGACCCCGAGGCCCCCGGGCACGTTGCTCACGAGCCCGGCGACGGTCGCGACGGCGAAGGCGGCGGCGAAGGGGAGGAAGGCCATCCGGTCGTCGGCGGGCAGGAGGACGTGGAGGACGGCGGCCATCGAGAGCCACTCGAGCGTCGAGAGCACCACCTGGGTGAGCGCGAGGCGGGGCGAGGGGCGCTCGAGGCGCCAGCGGCCGCGGCCCACCGCGCGTCCGACGAGGGCCCAGACGAGGTACCCGAGCACCCCCGCGAGCAGGAGGGCGCCGAGGGCGACCACGACCGTCGGCGGCAGGCGCAGGGCCCGGGCGGCGGTCACCGGGTCGTGCAGCACGCCGGCGCCGGCGAGGACGGCGGCGCCGAGCGCCAGCGTCACGGTGTTGAGGCCGACGATGCGCGCGACGGCCGAGCGCGGCACCTGCCAGCTCGAGTACACGCGGGCGCGCAGCGCCGCGCCCACCACGGCCGAGGCGCCGAGGTTGTTGCCGAAGGCCGTGGCCACGAAGGACGCGAGACCGTAGCGGCGGTAGGGCAGCGGGTGGCCGACGTAGCGCAGCGCCAGGGTGTCGTAGCCCGTCATCGCGACGTAGGAGGCCGCGGTGGCGAGCAGGGCCGCGAGCGCCACGCCTGGCCCGAGGCCCAGGAGGTCGCGACCGAGGTCGGACCAGTCGTAGCCGCGGAACGTGCGGTGCAGCAGCGCGAGCGCCGCCGTGAGCATCCCGAGCACGAGCACGGGACCGAGCAGCCGCCGCACCGCGGCGGCCGGACGGGTGGTGGCGGAGCGCATGGTCGGGTTCTCGGCAGGTCCGGCCCCGATCTTGACCGCCCCTCCTGCCCCGCGGCCGGGCGCGGCGGTCCGCGCCCCGGCCGAGGGGCCGGGGCGCGGCGGCGTCAGGACCGACGCGCGCCCGACCTCGGTGACGTCCCGTCGGACCGCTCCGGCGGTGCCTCCTCGTGGGCCCCGTCGTGCGACCCCTCCGGCCGCTCGGCCGGCGCCGTCCCGTCGCCCGAGGGCGCCGTCGCCTCCTCGCCGTCGCGGTAGCCGTCGGCCCACTCGCCCGTGGAGAAGTCGTAGCCCACGGGCTCGCCGTCCTCGTCGTGCCGCTGGTACCACTCGGTGTACTCGGCGCTGGTGGAGTCGACGTCCGCGCCCGCCCCCCGGTCCTGCTCGCTGCGGGTGACCTGCACCGCGAAGTCGTCCCCGTAGCGCTCGATGCCGTCGGTCACGGCGTTGTCGAGCGCCGAGCGGGTGTAGCGCTGGCGCAGGGCGATGGGGTCGGTCCGCAGCTCCTTGAACCAGGCGACGACGGCCAGGAGGAGCACCAGCGCGAACGGCACGGCCGTGATGATGACGAGCTGCTGCAGGCCCTGCAGCGCCACGCCCTGGCCGAGCGTCAGCATCACCACCGCGATGCCGGCCATGACGAGGCCCCAGAAGACCACCAGCGGCCGCGGCGGGGTCTGCGAGCCGCCGGTGCTGAGCATCCCCATGACGATGGAGGCCGAGTCGGCCGCGGTGATGAAGAAGATGGCGAGGATCGCCATGGCGACGAAGGGGATCCAGCCCGCCACCGCGGGCAGGTTGTCGAGCAGGGCGAAGAGCACCTCCGGCGCCGCCATGTCGTCGGAGAAGCCGGGGGCGCCGTCCCGGTACATCGAGATGGCCGTGCCGCCCATGACCCCGTACGCGACGAAGATCAGCGCGGAGGGGATGAAGATCGTGCCGAGGAGGAACTGGCGGATGCTGCGGCCGCGGGAGATGCGCGCGATGAAGATCCCGACGAAGGGCGCCCAGGAGATCCACCAGGCCCAGTAGTAGACGGTCCACGTCGACTGGAAGGCCTGCGTCTCCTCGCCCCAGGACAGCGAGCGCCCCATGAGGTCGAAGAGGGACCCGAGGTACTCCATGATCGCCGACGGCACGAGGTTGAGCAGGAAGAGCGTGGGGCCGAGGACCACCACGACCAGGAGCATCCCGACCGTCAGCAGGATGTTGGTGTTCGACAGGTAGCGGATGCCCCGGGCGACGCCCGAGACCGCCGAGACGATGAAGCACGCCGTGAGGACGGCGATGATCGCGACGAGCACGGTGTTCGTCACCGGCCCGCTGCCGGCGACGATGCTCACGCCGGAGCCGATCTGCAGCGCGGCGATCCCGAGCGCCGCGGCGGTGCCGAAGAGCGTCGCGACGATGGCGAAGACGTCGACGAGCTTGCCCGCGACGCCGTCGGTGGCCTTCGCGCCGAACAGCGAGCGGAAGACGGACGACACGAGCAGCGGGCGCCCGCGGCGGTAGGCGACGTAGCCCACGGCCCCGCCGATGACGGCGTAGATCGCCCACGCGTGGAAGCCCCAGTGGAAGTAGGTCTGCGCGAAGGCGTAGTGCAGGGCGTCGACGGTCTCGGCGTCGTTCGTCAGCGGCGGCGGCGTGATGAAGTACGTCAGCGGCTCCGCGGGGCCCCAGAAGAGGACGGCGACGCCGAGGCCGGCCGCGAAGAGCATCGCGGTCCAGGAGAAGGTGCCGAACTCGGGCTCCTCGCCCTCCTTGCCCAGCGGGATCCTCCCGTACGGCGAAAGGGCGATGCCGAGGAGCGCCACGAGGACGACCACCGCGACGAGGTTGAACATCCAGCCGAGGTTGCCGGTGGCCCAGTCGTAGGCGGCCTGCGCGGCGCTGGCCACCGTGTCGGGCGAGGTGACGCCCCAGACGACGAAGGCGACGGTGAGGGTGCCCGCGACGGCGAGCACGAACCGCGAGACGCGGTAGCGGCGTCGCTGCTCGTCGATGCTGATCCCGGGCACGAGGGCCGGGTGGGTGTCGTGCGGGTACTTGGGCACCCGGTAGTCGAGGCTCGACAGGGCCCCCTCGGTCCGCCGCACCGACCGGCGGAGGGCGCCGCCCCTCGCCCTCGGGGCGTCGTCCGGTCGAGCGCCGTTCTCGTCTGTGGACACCTGCGTACCTCTCGTGGCCGGGCAAAGGTGCGGACAGTAGCCCTGCGCCACCGTGCGGTCTAGGGACGCGGACGAGCCGGCGGCGCCGTCGGGGGCTCGCGGCGTGGTGTCTCGACTGTCTCGCCCCGGGTGCAGTAAAAGCTTTGGAGTGACGCCTCGACGGTGACCGAAGCGGGGTAAGTCTGGTGGTGGGTGGCCTCGTACTCCATCGGTGGGACGAGGCCGATCCCGCCATGCAGGCGCCGGTAGTTCAACCACTCGACGTACCCCGCGACCGCGATCTCGAGGTCGTCGATGCTCTTCCGAGCACCCTTATTGCGGACCAGCTCGGCGTTAAAAACGAGTTGAACGTCTCCGCCGGGGCGTTGTCGTACGAGTCGCCGGTCGACCTCACCGACGCAATCGCGCCGACCTCCGCCAGGCGCTGGGTATAGCGAATGGCGAGGTATTGCCCGCCCTTGTCCGAGTGATGCACCGATCCGGTCACGTCGGCGCCGTCGAGAGAGCGGGTCTACAGCCCCATCTCCAGTGCGTCCAGGGCCAGGTCGGTGCGCAGCGACGTCGACAGCCCCAGCACCCGCCGGGAGAACACGTCGACGACGAACGCGGCGTACACCCACCGGGCGAAAGTTGGCAGTAGGTGATGTCAGCGACCCACAGCTGGTCCGGTGCGGTGCGGTGGCCGTGAACCGTCGCTGCACCGGGTCCGGGCGCGAGGCCGGGCCGTCTCGGGCACCGTGGTCCGCGGGCCCTTGGCCCGCGAGTGGCCCCACAGACACGCCGCGGCCATCGACCGCTCCATGGTGCACCCCCCGGTAGCCGCGACGAGCGTCTCAGCGTTGATGCTGAGCTCACATGCCACCCGGGGCCAAGGCGCCCAAGCTCGAGGCCGGGGCCTTGCGGACCGCCGCGAAACAGATCGCCCGCTCCCGAGCTCCTCCAGGGACTTCCTCAGTGCTGCTACGATCTTGTTTTGCTAAGTGGATTTTCCGTCGGAGCCGGTACGAGGCAGTCCATCGGCAACCGCTCGCCGTGGGCGGCAGACCACGAGGTCGCGCGGGCCAAGACCCCGACGGTGGTGGCGGAGGTCTCATCGTCGTGGATTTCGGCGTAGGCGACGCGTGAGTGGTTGTCCATTACGGTGGGCACGAACGCCGTGCCCATCAGCGGCCCGTGGTGCTTGCTGCGCGGCTCGCCGGGCGTCGCGGCTCTGTTGCGGTGGCCCTGGGCGCGTCCGGCGAAGCGCCACCCGCCGCCGTCGGGGGTGTTGCCGAGCTTCACGGGCGTCGACGTGGATCAACGCGCCCGGGTGCTCGTGCTCGTAGCGGCGGATCGGCTCACCGGTGCGGATGTCGACGTGCGAGAGCCGGTTGAGCCGGCACCGGACCAACACGGCGTGGACCGTCGAGGCCGGGGCGCCCGTCTTCGCGCTGATCGCCAGCGGCGACAGTCGCTGCTTCCATCGCAGGTGCACGATCCGGCGGACCAGGTGCGGCGGTGTGCGGTGGGGGCTGCGGTGCGGGCGCGAGGAGCGGTCTTCTATGCCCGCCAGGCCCATCTCGGCGTAGCGGACCGCCCACCGCTTGGCGGTCGTCCAGGCCACGTGGAAGTGCTTGGCGGCCCGGGCGACGGGCCACCCGTCCTCGACGACCAGACGCCCGAGCTCGGCCTGGACGGACCCTGGGGGTCAGGGCCGCATTAGCGTGGGACACGAGGACCTCCTGGTCGTGGTGCGGAACCTTCAGCAGTCCCACTCCACACCGGGAGGTCCTCGCTCACGTCACGACGCGCTCACACGCTGACGTCGCACTCACCCGACCAACCTCTCTGGGCAGTACAGCTAGCGCTTCGCACAACGGTGATCCACCTGCACCTACCATGCACGCCGTCATGAACCGTGCAGTGGCGGTACGCTCACCACCGCTACGGCCGACAGGGAGGATGTGTGGGACTCACACCTGCTGAGACCTCCTTACTGCGAGTCAGTAAGGCTTCGAAAAAGCTCCTGACCGGGTTCATCGAGGGCGTCCATCTCACTACCTCTACGGGACGAAGCCTCGACGACCTGAAGCATCAGGTATGCGCTGATAGGCTACAGCTTTCTGCGCATTTTCTCGACGCTGGTAACAAATTGGTCCGAACGCGACCGCCGCAATACCGAAGCGCGGTAAGTCGCTTCTACTACTCGATGTATCACGCAATGCGAGCGGCGGTCTACTTTGTCCACGGCGGCGACGATAATGAGCAGCATTCAGTCTTGCCAGGGCACACGCCTAGCGATTTTACGAACGCCAACGTTTGGCAGAACAACTTGAAAGACGCCCGCGGTCTTAGAAATGAGGCCGACTATGATCCTTACCCAATGGCGCACAAGGACTTCAGGGCGGCGGCGTTGATGCTGCAGGTTAATGCGAATAACTTGCTGTCTCTGACTCGAACCTATCTTAGGGGCAAGGGGTGCATGCACGTATGAGCTTCGCCGATCCTCAAGTGGCCCCCCAGTTCATCCGGCAGCAGTTCCAGGACCGAGCGGGCGTTGAAGTCCTCGAAATCTCGACCCGCGCCTATCCTGACGAGCTGAACTATATTGTATTCGTTGCGGAGGCCGACGTCGCAGCAGGCGCCGTCATCGGCAACGAGCTGGACGACGAGCTAGCCAGAAGTGGCTCTCGAGCCTTCGTCATCGTGCGCAAGGCCCCTGAAAGCCTGGTCGCTGAGGCGGCAGGAAAGCCAGTCAAGCTCGGTGTGCATGATCCCCGCGCCAATGATCTGCTGCGTCTAATCAGTGCGCGCTCTCGCGTTTCAATCGCCCAGCCGAGCCTTGCGTACGTCAAGGATGCTCAGGCCAACCTGTCGGTCGTCACCGCGGCACGGCATCACTTGATCTTTGGCCGACGAGGGGCAGGGAAGACCGCGCTATTGGTCGAAGCTCGTCGGCAAGCTGAGGAGGAAGGATCGCTCACGTGTTGGAGTAACATTCAAAGCCTCAGGCAGGAGACGCCTCACCGCGTCGTTCTGTATGTCCTCGAAGAGCTATTGGCGACCCTTGTCAGTCGCCAGAGGCACGTCCGTGCCGAATCGGTAGTCGCGACCGACGCGGCAGCGCTTTTCGAGACGGTCCGTAACATGCTCGCGTCTCGAACGACTCACCCGGAAGACGTCACGGCTTTAGTGCCGCGTGTGCAGCGAGCTCTGCGCCGATACCTGGACACTGAAGGCACGCGCTTTTACATCTACCTCGACGACTTCTACTATATTGCTCGAGATTTACAGCCACTCGTTCTCGACATGCTCCATGGGTGTGTGCGTGACTGCGATGCATGGCTGAAAGTGGCCTCGATTCGACACCTCACTCGTTGGTTCCAGTCATCCCCACCTCTGGGTCTCCAAACCATTCACGACGCGGAACTTATTGACCTTGACGTAACTCTGCAGGAGCCAAAAAGGGCTAAGCAATTCCTCGAGAGCGTGCTGTTGCAGTACGCAAAGCGTGTCGGAGTTGCCCGGCTGGCTTCCATCTTCAGCGGCGAAGCCTTGGATCGTCTGGTTTTGGCTTCCGGTGCCGTCCCTCGTGACTATTTGGTGTTGGCCTCGAGTGCAATTCTAAAGGCGCAAGGCAGGGCCAAGGCGCGCTTGGTGGGTGTGCAAAATGTCAATCAGGCAGCTGGCGACGCCGCCGGCGCCAAGCTGCAAGAACTCGAAGATGACATGGCCTCCAACGTCGACACGGCGGAGAAAACCCTTGCCGCGTTGAAGATTGTGCGCGAATTTTGCCTGGATGAGCGGGCGCACACATATTTTCTTGTGAGCTACCGCGACAAGGAAAACGCCCCTGCCACATACAACCTGTTGACTGACCTTATGGACTTGCGCCTCATCCACCTCATTGATTCGGGTGTGTCGGAGGCGCATGCGGCTGGTCAGCGGTCCGAAGCATTCATGTTGGACCTCAGTCAGTATTCCGGTGCGCGCTTGAAGCAGCGCATTCACATGCTTGACTTCTCTGGTGGCCGAATGATCTCACGACTCACGCACACTTCCGAGCCTCCGCGGGTGGGGGACACTCCACGCCAAGTGATCGCCATCTTGCGCACCGCCCCGCGGCTGGAATTGAGCAGGCTGGATGGAGTATTGACTGAGGCGTGAGGCGTAGTGCTTTTTCGGAGAAGCGTCATTCGCAGAGAGCGCGACTGCCTGCAGTCGCGCTCAACTGAGCTGAGACGCCGTGACGGAACAGAGAAAGTCGTCACAGCTTCCGAAAGTTCTGGCGGTGGGGGACGGCTTCTTCAAGATTGTGCGCATGAGTGGCCGCGTCTGCGTGCATTTTCGTTCTCATCGACTCCAGGTTGCAAGGACTTCAGCAGGGGCGACGGCGTCTGGATGACTAGCCACTCGGCGGCGGAGGTCGTGGCGCTGAGGGTGGCCGCGAACTTGTGCGACCGAAAGGTCCCCGTCATGGCAAGGTCGCTTCCTTGTCGTCGTCAGTTGCCGTCAGATCGGGCGCTTGTCGGTGTCAATGAACCTATACGTAGGTCGGAGCGGTGGGCCCCGTGGGGCTCGAACCCACAACCCGCGGATTAAAAGTCCGCTGCTCTGCCAGTTGAGCTAGAGGCCCGGCCCGCCGGGACGGCGAGGCGGGGCAACCGTACGCGGAGGCCGGCGCCGCGCGGCGGGTCCGGCCGGAGGTGGCGGCACGAGGACGGCTTCTACGCCGTCCTCGTGCAGCCACCTCCGGTGGCCGTCGGGCGGTGGGGAGCCACCATGGCGGCGTGCGCATCGAGGTGGTCGAGGGGGACGTCACGCAGCAGCCGGTGGACGCCGTCGTCACGGCGGCGAACCAGTCGCTCAAGGGCGGGGGCGGGGTCGACGCCGCTGTCCACCGCGCGGCGGGCCCGGAGCTCGTGCGCGCGTCGCGGGCGCTGGCGCCCTGCCCGACCGGGTCGGCCGCCGTCACGCCTGCCTTCGACCTCGCGCCGGTGCGGTGGGTCGTCCACGCCGTCGGGCCGCGCTACCGCGGCCGGCCGCAGGACGCCGAGCTGCTCGCCTCGGCCTACACCTCCTCCCTGGCGCGCGCCGACGAGGTGGGGGCGCGCTCGGTCGCCTTCCCGTCGATCTCGACCGGCGTCTACGGCTACCCGGACGAGGAGGCGGCGCGCGTCTCCGTCGCCGCGCTGCGCGGGGCGACGAGCGACGTCGAGCGGGTGGTCCTCGTGGCGCGCGGCCACCGGATGGCCGGCCTCTGGCGGCGGGCGCTCGACGGGACGGCCTGAAGCGCGCTCGTCGGGCCGGGGCGGGGATGCGCTTTCCCGACGGCGCGTGCGCGGACTAGCCTCGCCGTGATCACGGCCGGGCGGCGCGACGAGGCGCCGCCCCCGCCCCACCCGGAGAGGAGCGCCATGACCGCGAGCGACGGGGGCACCTACGCCCCGCAGGCCGTCCACGCCCCGGTCGTCGGGCCGGGGGAGTTCCCCGTCGCGGCCGTCGGCCTGGACCACGGGCACGTCTACGGGATGTGCGAGGGGCTCGTGGTAGCAGGAGCCACGGTGTCGTGGGTCTACGACCCCGACCCGGCGAAGGTCGAGGCCTTCCGCCGTCGCTTCCCCGAGGCGCGCGCGGCCCGCGAGGAGGCCGAGGTCCTCGGCGACGACGCCGTCCGCCTCGTCGCCGGGGCCGCCGTCCCCGCCGACCGGTGCGCCCTCGGCGTCCGGGTCATGGACGCCGGGAAGGACTACTTCACCGACAAGGCGCCGCTGACGACGCTCGAGCAGCTCGCCGAGGCGGAGGCCGCCGTCGAGCGCACGGGGCGCAAGTACGCCGTCTACTACTCCGAGCGCGTCCACGTCGAGACGGCCGTCCTCGCGGGGCAGCTCGTCGAGTCCGGGGCGATCGGCCGCGTGCTGCAGGTCATCGGCACCGGCCCGCACCGCCTGTCCGCCGCGACCCGCCCCGAATGGTTCTTCGACAAGAGCCGCTACGGCGGCATCCTCACCGACATCGGCTCGCACCAGGTCGAGCAGGTCCTCCACTACACGGGGGCCGACGACGCGACGGTCGTGCGCAGCCACGTCGCCAACCACGCGCACCCCGAGCACCCCGGGCTCGACGACTTCGGCGAGGCGATGCTCGTCACGAGCACGGGCGCGACCGGGTACTTCCGCTGCGACTGGTTCACCCCCGACGGCCTGCAGACGTGGGGCGACGGGCGCAGCCTGGTCCTCGGGACCGAGGGCTTCATCGAGCAGCGCAAGTACATGAACATCGGCACGCAGGACGGCCCGGGACACCTGTTCCTCGCGAACGGCGAGGGGGAGCGGCACGTCCGGGTGCGGGGCGAGGTGGGCTACCCCTTCTTCGGGCAGCTCGTGCGCGACTGCCTCGACCGGACCGAGACGGCCATGACGCAGGCGCACGCCTTCAAGGCCGCCGAGCTGGCGGTGCGGGCGCAGCTCGGCGCCGTCGACCTCGTGCCGCGGGGCTGACCCGGCCCGCCACCGGACCTCCGACCAGGGCGGCGGTGCCCTCAGTCGAGCGCCCGCCCCACCTCGGGGATCGCCGTGCGGTAGCCGTCGACGAGGCGGCGCGCGACGGCGACGGAGTCGACGAGCGGGTGCGCGGCGAAGGCCCGCCAGGCCAGCTCGCGCGAGCGGGTGAGGGAGGCCTCGAGCAGCAGCTGCTCGGAGGCCTTCACCTGCTGGACGAGCCCGAGCATGTCGCCGGCGAGCGGCGCCACGGGGTGAGGGTGCACGCCGTCCGCGTCCACCGTGCACGGGACCTCGACGACGGCGTCGTCCGGCAGCCCGGGCAGGGCGCCGTCGTTCCCGACGTCGAGGACCATCGTCGCCGGGCGGCCGGTGACGAGCGCGGCCATGAGGTCGAGAGCCACCCGCTGGTAGCCGCCGCCGGTGACGTCCTCGGCGCGGCGCTCCTCGTCCGCGCCGCGCGACTCGGCCATGTAGCCGGCCTCGCGCGCCGCGTGCACCTGCTCCCAGGTCTCGAGCGCGCGCTCGGGGTGCGCGGCGGCGCGGGCGTAGAAGTCGCCCTGCTGGGCGTCGAGGACCTGCCCGCGCGTCTGCGTCGCGGTGCGGAGCGTCTCCGTCGCCTCGCGCGGGAAGGAGTAGTAGTAGAGGTACTCGTTCGGCAGGGCGCCGGTGGCGCGCACCCAGTCCGGGCCGAGGAGGCGCGCCTCCTCCACCGCGTCGAGGGCGTCGTCGTCGGCCAGCAGGGCGGGCAGCCGGTCCTCGCCGTCGACCCGCAGCGAGCGCAGCCAGCCGAGGTGGTTGAGCCCGGCGTAGTCGAAGGACACGTCCGCCCCGGGCGGCGCGCCCACGGCGCGGACGGCCTTGCGCACGAGCCCGATGGGGGTGTCGCAGATGCCGACGACGCGCTCGCCGAGCACGGCGCGCATGGCCTCGGTGACGACGCCGGCGGGGTTGGTGAAGCTGATCGTCCAGGCGTCGGGGGCGACCGCGCGGACGCGCTCGGCGAGGTGGCGCGCGTGCGGCAGCGTCCGCAGGGCGTACGACAGGCCGCCGGGGCCGACCGTCTCCTGGCCGAGGACGCCGAGGTCGAGGGCCACCCGCTCGTCGAGCACCCGGCCGGCGGTGCCGCCCACGCGCATGGCGGAGAAGACGAAGTCCGCGCCCCGGAGCCCCTCGTCGAGGTCGCTGCCGACGCTCACGCGCGGGGGGTGGGGCAGGCGCTGCGCCAGCTGGTCGAGCACCGACCGCATGACCCCGAGCCGCTCGGGGGAGGGGTCGAGCAGGTGCACCTCGTCGACCCGCACCGCGGCGTCCGCGGCGCCGACGGCCTCGACGACCTGGGGCACGCGGAAGCCGCCCCCACCGACCAGCACGAGCTTCATGCCCCCGATCCTGCCCGCCGCGCGACGGCCGACGAGCAGGAGGAGGCGCGCATGACCCCCGCCGGTCCTCCCCGCCACGACCCGCTGCGGCCCGCGCGCCCGGAGGGGGGCGACGCCGCGCAGGCCCCCCTCGACGTCTTCCTCTCCGGCCAGCTCTTCTTCGACATGGTCTTCACCGGCCTCGAGGCGGCGCCGGCGCCCGGCACCGAGGTGTGGACCACGGGCATGGGCTCGCTGCCCGGCGGCATCGCCAACCTGGCCGTGGCCACGAGCCGGCTCGGCCTGCGCACGGGCCTGGCCGCCGGCTTCGGCGACGACGTCTACGGACGCTTCTGCTGGCAGGTGCTCCACGAGCAGGAGGGAGTCGACCTCTCGCGCTCGCGCGTCTTCCCCGGCTGGCACTCGGCCGTCACCGTCTCGATGGCGCACGACGGCGACCGCAGCATGGTCACCCACGGGCACCCGCTGCCGGTGCCACCGGCCGACCTCGTGGGCTCACCGCCGCCGCGCTCGCGCGCCGTCATCACCGAGCTCGCGCTGCCACACGACGCGGACCCGGCGGCCCGCACGTCCGACGAGGCCCCCGACGGCGCGGCCGACGCGCCGTGGTGGCTCGCGGCCCGCGACCAGGGCGCCGCCGTCTTCGCCGACGTCGGGTGGGACCCGAGCGGCGCGTGGGACCCGGCGGTGCTGGAGCGGCTGGGCAGCTGCCACGCCTTCCTGCCCAACGAGGTCGAGGCCATGGCCTACACCCGCACCCCGACCCCCGAGCGGGCGCTCGCCGCCCTGGCCGAGCGGGTGCCGCTGGCCGTCGTGACGTGCGGCGCCGACGGCGCGATGGCGGTCGACGCGACGACGGGGGAGTCCGCGCGCGTGCCCGGCGTCGCCGTCGAGGCCGTCGACCCGACGGGCGCCGGCGACGTCTTCGGCGCGTCCGTCGTCCTCGGCACGCTGGCGGGCTGGCCGCTGGAGGAGCGGCTCGCCTTCGCCGCGCTGTGCGCCTCCCTCGCCGTCCAGCAGTTCGGGGGCTCGCTCGCGGCGCCCGGCTGGGGCGACATCGCCGACTGGTGGGCCGCGACGACGACGCGGGCCCGCGCGGGGGACCCGCGGGGGGAGGAGCTCGAGCGGCGGTACGGCTTCCTCGCCGACCTGCTGCCGACCGACCCGGTGGGCGCCGTGCGGCGCGCGGAGGCCACCTTCGCGCTGGCGTCGGACCTCTGAGGCAGGCTCCCCCCACGGGCGCGTCGCAGCTCTCGCGCCACGGCACCCAGCAGCAGCCACGACAGGAGGACCGGCGATGGCATCGACGAGGAGCGCGGCGGGGAGGTCGCTCGCCCGCGCCGTCGGGCTCGGGGCCGCCGCGGCCCTGGCGCTGACGGCGTGCGCCCCCGGGTCCGGCAGCGACGACGGCGGGGCGCCGCCGCAGCCCACCGGACCGGTCTCGACCGACGTGGCCGGCGCGGGCGACGTGACGCTGACGGTGTGGGACCAGGAGGTCCGCGGCGGGCAGGACGAGCAGATCACCCAGCTCAACGCCGCCTTCGAGGAGGCGTACCCGAACGTCACCGTCGAGCGGGTGTCGCAGTCCTTCGACGACCTCGCGACGACGCTGCGTCTGGCCCTCACCGGGGAGGACGCCCCCGACGTCGTCCAGACGAACAACGCCCGCGCGACCATGGGCCAGTTCGTCGCCGCCGGCCAGCTCGTGCCGCTCGACGCCTACGCCGACGCGTACGGCTGGCGCGACCGCTACCCCGAGAGCGTGCTGCAGTACTCGACCTACTCCGAGGACGGCACGGTCTTCGGCGAGGGCTCCCTCTACGGGCTGCCGCAGGTCGGCGAGGTCGTCGGCGTCTACTACAGCCGCAGCGCGCTCGACGAGCTCGGCCTCGAGGTGCCGCAGACGTGGAGCGACCTGGAGGCCGCCCTGCAGACGGCGGCCGACGCGGGGCGCACGCCGCTGCTCCTCGGCAACATCGAGGGCTGGCCCGCGGGGCACGTCTTCGGCGCCGTGCAGGGGGCGCACGTGGACCCGCAGGAGATCCAGGCCCTCGGCCTGGGCAACGCGGGCGCCAGCTGGACGACGCCGGAGAACCTCGAGGCGCTCGGCCAGCTGCAGCAGTGGCAGGAGCAGGGCTGGTTCAACGAGGGCGTCAACGGCACCAACTACGACGCCGCGTGGCAGCAGCTCGCCGACGGGCAGGGCGTCTTCCTCGTCGCGGGCTCGTGGCTCGCGCCCGACCTGCAGGACGCCATGGGCGAGGACGCGGGCTTCTTCGCGCCGCCGCCCGCCGACGGCGGCGAGCTCGCCACGACCGGTGGCACCGGCATCCCGTTCTCCATCACGACGGCGGCCGAGGAGCCCGACGTCGCGGCCGCCTACATCGACTTCCTCACGAGCGACGACGCCATGCAGGTGCTCGCCGACACGGGCAACCTGCCCGTCGTCGACACGGCCTCCTACGCGCCGGAGAGCGGTCTGCTCGCCGACGTCTACACGGCCTTCGACGACGTGAGCTCGCAGGGCGCGCTGCTGCCCTACCTCGACTACGCGACGCCGACCTTCGGCGAGACGCTCAACCAGACGCTGCAGGGGCTGCTGGCCGGCGAGCTCACCCCCGAGCAGGCGGCGGACGCGCTCGAAGCCGACTATGCCGACTTCACCTCCAGCGGCGGCTGAGGCCGTCGCCCCGGCGAGCGCGGCGTCCGCCCCCGTGCGGGGGCGGGCGCCGCGCGGGCGGGCGACGCCGTACCTCTTCCTCGCCCCGGCGCTCGCCGTCTACGGCGCCTTCCTGCTCTACCCGCTGCTGCGGGCCGTGCAGTTCTCCTTCTACGACTTCGACGGGCTCACCGTCGGCACGCCGGTCGGCCTCGCGAACTACGCCGCCGTCCTCACCGACGCGGGCCTGCGAGCGGCGTTCGGCCACGCGCTCGTCCTCGTCGTCTTCTTCTCGCTGCTGCCGCTGCTCGTCGGCCTCGTGCTCGCCGCGTTGCTCGTGCGGGCCCGCGTGCGGGGGCTGCCGCTCTTCCGCACCGTCGTCTTCCTGCCGCAGGTCATCGCGATGGTCGTCGTCGCCGTCGCGTGGCGGCGGATCTACGCGCCCGACGGCACGCTCAACGACCTCCTGCGCGCCGTCGGCCTCGACGCGCTGACGCGCACCTGGCTCGGCGACTACGCGACGGCGCTGCCTGCCGTCGGCCTCATCGGCACGTGGGTCTCCACCGGGCTCGTCACCGTGCTCCTCATGGCCGGCATGGCGCGGGTGCCGAAGGAGCTCTACGAGGCGGCCTCCCTCGACGGCGCGAGCCCGGCGCGCCAGCTGCGCGCGCTCACGCTGCCCGCGATCCGGCCCGAGATCGCCGTCGCGCTGACCCTGACGATCATCTCGGCGCTGAAGACCTTCGACCTCGTCTACGTCACCACCGGCGGCGGTCCGGGGACGTCGACGACGGTGCCGAGCTACGAGGTCTACCGCCGCGCCTTCGAGCTCGGCGAGGTCGGCGCGGCCGCCGCGGTCGGCGTCGTGCTCACCGTCCTCGTCTTCGCCGTCAACCTCGTCGTCAACCGCGTCGCGGACCGGCAGCGGTGAGCGCCGCGACGGCGGCCCGCCGGCGGGGCGAGGGGCCCGAGACCGGGCCGGCGCGGGGTCCCTCGCGCGGCTCGGCCGCGCACCGCGCCGTCAGCTACGTCGTCCTCGTCGGCTTCGCCCTGCTGGCGCTCGGCCCCGTCGTGACGGTGGTCGCCGAGGCGCTGAGCCCCGAGCGGGCCGCGGACGGCGCGGGGCTGCGCCCGCAGAACTTCGCCGACGCCTGGGTGCAGGGCCGCTTCGGGGACTACATGGCGACGTCCGCGCTCGTCGCCGTCGTCGTCGTCGTGGCGGCGACGCTGCTGTCGATCATGAGCGGCTACGCCTTCGGCACCATGGAGTTCCGCGGCCGCGAGGTGCTCTTCTACCTCTTCCTGCTCGGGATCATGGTGCCGACCGAGGTCGTCGTCGTCCCGCTCTTCTTCGACCTGCGCACGCTCGGGCTCACCGACACCGTCTGGGGCATCGCCCTGCCGCAGGTGGCGCAGTCGGTCGCCTTCGGCACCTACTGGATGCGGGCGTACTTCCGGACGACGAACCGCTCGCTCATCGAGGCGGCGCGCCTCGACGGCGCCGGCCCCCACCGGGTGCTGTGGTCGGTGCTCGTGCCGATCGGGCGGCCCGCCATCACCACGCTCGTGCTGCTCGTCTTCATGTGGACGTGGAACGAGTTCCTCATCCCGCTGGTCATGGCCCCGGCCGGGCAGCTGCGCACGGCGCCGCTGGGCCTGGCCCTCTTCCAGGGCCAGTACACGCAGGGGACCTCGCTGCTCGCCGCGGGCGCCGTGCTCGTGGCGCTGCCCGTCGTCGTCGTCTACCTGGTGCTCCAGCGGCACTTCATCCGCGGGATGCTCGAGGGCGCCGTCCGGGAGTGAGGGGCCTCACGGGTGCGGGGCCCAGCGGTCCAGGGATCCAGGGCTCAGCCCTGCGGGGCGGGTGAGCGCCGGCGGGCGACCGCCCGGTCCCCGGCCACGGCGGCGACCGCGAGGACGCCCAGCAGCAGCGCGACCAGCGCGACGCCCACGGCCGCCCCGCCCGCGCCGACCTCGGTGACGTCGAGGAAGGTGTAGGGGTACCAGTCCGTGACGGCGCCGTGGGCGAAGGTCCACACGAGCCAGACCACCGGGTAGACGAGCGCGCGCAGGGCGGCGCCGACGTCGGCGAGCCCCCGCGGGGTGGCGAGGAGCCAGCCGACGAGCGCCAGCGCGGGCACGACGTAGTGCAGGCCGGTGTCGAGCACGAGGTCGATCCCCGTGAGGCCCTGCTGGCGCAGCTCGACGTGGTAGATGACGCCGACGACGACGATGCACAGCGGCGCGCCGAGCCGCAGCGCCCGCCACCACGGGCCCGTCCGGTCCGGGCGGGCCGCCACCAGCAGGCCGAGGACGGCGACGAGGGCGTTGGTGTCGATGGTGAAGTAGCTGAGGGAGCGCACGACGCGGGTCCCCACCTCGGGCGCCCCCGACGTCGCCGCGAGCGCCACCTGCAGCACCACGCAGACCGCGGCGACCACGCCCGTCAGGCCCCACCACGCGCGCTGCCCCTCGTCGCTCACGGGCGCGACGCTACGGGGGCGCGGGGCCGCGGGCGTGGCGACGGGCGGGGCCGGGGCGCCCCGCCGGGCCGTCGGAGCGGGGTCTCAGGCTGCTCGCGTGTGGGGCTCCTCGCGCGGGGGGACTGCAGGACGGGCGCCCTCGTGCCGATGACGGAGGGGTCGCCGGCGGCACCCGCCGCCCGGCCCGCTCCGCCACCAGCCCTCCGCCAGCCCCCGAAGGACCCGCCATGACCAGCAGCACCCTCCACGTCGTCCGCACCGCTCGGGTGCCCGCCCAGCGCACCGCCGCGCCCGTGCAGCGCTCCTGCTACCTGCCGCACTGCGGCGCCCCGGCCGAGCTGCGCGTCGTCGTCAGCGGCATGGACTGGTACCGCTGCACCGGCTGCGGCGTCGAGTACCCCGAGATCGCCTACAGCCAGCGCCCCGCCGGCGCCTGACGCGCACCAGGGGTGGCGGCAGGCCGCCCCGGGCGCCTCGCCGTCAGCGGAAGCGCCGCCCCTCGTCGCGCCGGTAGGCGCGGACGGCCAGGACGGCGGTGAGCAGCGCCCACGCCGCGAGGACGGGCCAGGTCGTGCCCGGCAGGTCGGCGCCCGTCGTCGCGCTGACGACGAGGTCGCGGCCCGCCCGCGTCGGCAGCCACGTGCTGACGGCGTCCAGCCAGCCGGGGAACATCTGCGGCGGCAGGAAGAGCCCGCCGCCGAACGCCAGCGGCAGCAGCAGCACCTGCGCGACGGCGAGGGCCGCCTTCGTCGACATGCCGTAGCCGATCCACAGCCCGAGCCCGAGCATCGGCAGGGCCGCGACCGCGAGGGCGCCCGCCGTGAGCACCAGGCGGTCCGCGGGCAGCGCGGCGGCGGTCAGCAGCCACGCCACGACGACGAGCGGCACGAGGCTCACGAGCGCGAACGCCAGCCCGTTGAGCAGGCGACCCGCCAGTCGCGGGCCCGCGCCCACCGGCAGGGTCCGCAGGTAGGAGTCCCAGGGGAGGGCGCGGTCCTCGGCCACGCCGACGCCGTAGGTGAACAGGCACACGCTCATGACGGCGAAGAGCGAGATCTGCGCCGTCGCCGCCGTCGCCTGCGCGGGGTCGTCGGCGAAGGGCTGCGGGACGACGAAGAAGAGCATCGTCAGCGTCGGGAAGACCACCGTTCCGATGACGGCGATGGGCACCCGGACCGTCTCGAGCAGCTGGGCGCGCGTGTGCAGCGCTGTGAGGCGCAGGCCGCCGGTGCGCCCGCCGCCCGTGCGGGCGGGGGTGACGTCGCTCGGCGTCGCCGTCGTGGGGGTCGGGCTCATCGCGCCACCTCGGGGGTGCTCGTCGTGGGCGTGCTCGTGCCAGGGACGCCTGTCGCGGACCGGCTCCCCGACCGGTCGTCGGCGGCGGCCGTCACCGCGAGGAAGGCCTCCTCGAGCGACGCGGAGGCCACCTCGAGGTCGGCGAAGGGAGCGCCCGAGCCGACGAGCCGGCGGACGAGCGCGTCGGCGTCGCTCGTCCACAGCTCGTGCCGGTCGCCGTCGACGAGCGCGCGGTCGGCGCCGAGGTCCGGCAGCGCCGCGGCGCGCACGCGCACCCGGCGGGCCGGCACGGCCGAGCGGACCTCCTCGAGCGAGCCGTCGACGAGCACGCGGCCGCGGTCGACGACGACGACGCGCTCGGCCAGGGCCTCCACCTCCTCGAGGTAGTGGCTCGTCAGCACGACCGTCCCGCCGTCGCGGTGGTAGGCGCGCACGGCGTCCCACAGGTCGTGGCGGGCGTCGACGTCCAGGCCCGTCGTGGGCTCGTCGAGGAGCGCGAGGCGCGGCCGCCCGACGAAGGCGAGCGCCACGGCCAGCCGCCGCTTCTGCCCGCCCGACAGGCCCCCGGTCTGCCGGCGGGCGAGGTCACCGAGGCCGAAGCGCTCGAGCACCTCCGCCGTCGGCACCGGGTCGGGGAAGTGGCCGGCGACGACGTCGACGACCTCGCGCACGCGCAGCGTCGGCGGCAGGCCGGTCTCCTGGGGCGTCATCCCGAGGCCGGCCCGCGCCGCGGGCTCCCAGGGCGGGCGGCCGAAGAGCTCGACGACGCCGGACGTCGGTCGGCGCAGGCCGCTGACGAGCTGCAGCAGGGTCGACTTGCCCGCCCCGTTGGGGCCGAGGAGACCGAGCAGCTGCCCGGCGGGGACGTCGAGCGTGACGCCGTCCAGCGCCGTCACGTCGCCGTAGCGGCGGGTCGCCCCGGCGAGGCGGACCAGCGGGGCGCTCACGCGGCGCCCTCCGACCGACCGGCCGCCGCACGGGCGGTGACGGGCTCGAGGAGCGCGCGCAGGGCGGCCGTGTGGTCCTCCAGCGCCTGGCGGCCGCGGCGGGTCAGCTGCACGTAGGTCGTCGGCGTGCGGCCGCGGTGGGTCTTCTCGACGGTGACGTAGCCGGCGTCCTCGAGCTTGCGCAGGTGGGCGCCGAGGTTGCCCGCGGTGAGCCCCTGCAGCTGCTGCAGCCGGGGGAAGGCGATGCGGTCGCCGTCGTCGAGCGCGGCGAGGGCGGCCACGAGGCGCAGGCGCGCGGGGGCGTGGATGACCGGGTCGAGGTCGGGCAGGGGGTCGTTCACGCCGGCGCCCCGGCACGGGGGCCGCGGGCCGCGACGACGAGCGCGGCGACGAGGAAGCCGCCCCCGCCGAGCAGGCCCATGACGAGGTGGTTGCTCGGGTGGCCGGCGAGCGCCCCGACGGCGCTCGACAGCAGGATCCAGACGCCGAGGGAGTACTGGGCGCGGTCCTGCCACATGGCCCCGCCGCCCAGGTAGAGCAGGCCGACGACGAGCCCGGACACGGCGGGGCCGAGGACCCCGAGCACGTCGGGCGACGCGCCGGCGCCGGCGGCCGACGCCATGACGGAGGCCATGCAGCCGAAGCCGAGCAGCCACGCCCACCCGTACATGGCGCCCTGCGTGCTCGAGGCGCCGCGCACCCCGGCCGTGCGGCGGGCGATGTGGACGCCCGTGACGACGACGGCGGCCACGAGCAGGCCCGCGAAGACGACGCCGCCCGCGGCCGGCGGCAGCGCGAGCGGGCCCCGGCCCGTCGTCGAGCCCCACAGCACGAGGAAGCCCACGAGCCAGGCGACGCCCCAGGTGCCGTAGAGCAGTCTGAGGTCGGGGACCAGCCGCTGCTGCGTCCTCGTGCGCTCGGCGTCGAGGAGGGCCAGCGCCTCCCGCGGGTCGAGACCCGCGTCGTCCTGGTCGTGCTGCGTCGTCGTGCCCATCGGGGTCCCCCAGAGTGGTCTGCGGTGCAGAGCGGGTGCGTGCTTCGTAGCGCAGAGCGGTCTGCGCCCGCAAGACCCCGGGGGATGCCGCTCTCTGACGGCGATGTGCGGCCATGTCGCCCCTCCCGCGCGCCACCACACGGCGACATGGCCGCACGTCGACCGGAGGGGCGTGTGGACGGGGCGACGTGGCCACACGTCGCCCTGGGGGCGGGGTGGGGCGGGGCGACATGGCCGCACGTCGCCCCGGAGGGGCGTGGGTGCGGCGGGTCAGCCGAAGAGGTCGAGCTGGTCCTCGCCCGGGTCCTTGCGGGCGCGGGCGAGGCCGCGGGCGCCGAGGGGCTCGCGCGGCG
>NZ_JABEMA010000209.1 GCF_013004605.1 Pseudokineococcus marinus | reverse complement strand
GCCTCCCCCGCGGCCAGACGGCGGACGAGCGCGGCGGCCAGCGGGTGGGCCGCGCCGACGACGGCGACGACCTCGCGGCGCGTGTCCGGGCCGGGGCCGGGGCCGGGGCCGACCGTCACGGCGACGTCCCGCGCGGCGGGTCGCCCTCGGACGCACGACGCCCGCCACCGCGGGGCGGGGCGGGCGTCGAGGGGCGGTCGGTGCCGTCGCGGGGCGCGCGGGTCCGGCCGCCGGTGCTCATGTGCTCAGCGGTCCTGCTGGGTCACTTCTTGTTGCGGCGCTGGTGGCGCGTCTTGCGGAGGAGCTTGCGGTGCTTCTTCTTCGCCATCCGCTTGCGGCGCTTCTTGATGACCGAACCCATGGGGCCTGCCTGTCGTCTCGGGTGCTGCGACCGCGTCCGGTGCGAGCCGACGTGGTCCTGGTCCGGGGGTGAGCCTACCGGGGCGCTCAGGCGCCGTCGGCTCGCCGCTGCTCGGCGGCTGCGGGAGGCGCGGTGCGCGCCGCGGCGAGGAAGGCCGACGCGGCGCCCTCGGGCACCCGGTAGGAGCGCCCGACGCGCACGGCGGGCAGCTCGCCGGAGTGCACGAGGCGGTAGACGGTCATGCGCGAGACGCGCAGCGCCTCGGCCACCTCCGCGACCGTGAGCAGGCGACCGTCGGTGAGCCCGCCGCCCGGGGCGCCCGCGCCGGACCCGCCGCTCCCGGCGTCCCCGCCGGCCGCGTCCGCCGCTGCTCGCCCGTCCGTCGGCACGCCGGCCCCCTCGTCGTGGTGGCGGCCCACCGGCCGCCGCGTCGGGCGCTGCGGCCCCTCGGAGCAGACCCTAGGGGAACCCGGCCCCCCGCGTCCCCGCCCTCGCCCGGCCGGACCAGGGTCCTCAGTCGAACCAGGGGTCGAGGCCCTGCGCGGGGAAGACGGCGCTGCGGGTGGCGAGCACGGCGCGGTCGACGGCGTCCTCGGGGTCGTGGCCGCTGGACCAGGGGCGGTACCAGGGCGGGCGGTCGCCCTCCGGCTCGCCGGGCCCGGCGTCGCCCATGAGCAGCGGCGCCTCGCGGCGGTAGGTGCGGCGCACGTGGTCGCGCCACGGCTCGGGCACCGGCGTCGACGGGCGGATGGGCGCGTGCGCCGCGACGGCGACGACGTGGGACCAGGTGCGCGGGACGACGTCGACGACGGCGTAGCCGCCGCCGCCCGTGGCGAGCCACCGGCCGTCGCAGACCTCGTGCGCCAGCTCGTGGAGGCTGTCCGCGGCGGCGCGCTGGGCGTCGACGGAGACGGCGAGGTCCGCCAGCGGGTCGAGCTGGTGGCTGTCGCAGCCGTGCTGGGTGACGAGGACGTCGGGCTCGAAGGCCCGCACCAGCGGGTGCGCCACGGCGTGCAGCGCCCGCAGCCAGGCGGCGTCCCGCGTGCCGGGCGGCAGCGCGACGTTGGCGGCGGAGCCCTCGGCGCCCGGCCCGCCGACCTCGTCGGGGAAGCCGGTGCCGGGGAAGAGCGTGCGGCCGCTCTGGTGGAGGGAGACGGTGAGGACGCGCGGGTCGTCCCAGAAGGCGGCCTGGACGCCGTCGCCGTGGTGGACGTCGACGTCGACGTAGGCGACCCGCCGGGCGCCGGCGTCGAGCAGGCGGCGGATCGCGGCGGCGACGTCGTTGTAGACGCAGAAGCCGCTGGCTCGCCCGGCCATGGCGTGGTGGAGGCCGCCGGTGAAGTTGACGGCGTGGGCGGCGTCGCCGCGCCAGACCTCCTCGGCGCACTCGACGCTGGCCGCGAGGATGCGCGCGCTCGCCTCGTGCATGCCGGCGAAGGCCGGGTCGTCCTCGGTGCCGAGGCCGCGCTCGACGTCGACGCGCCGGGGGTCCTCCGAGACGCGGCGCACGGCCTCGACGTACTCGGGCAGGTGGACGGTGTGCAGGAGGGCGTCGTCGGCGACCCCGGAGCCGCGCACGTCGAGGCCCGGCCGGTCGAGGACGCCGAGCTCGCGCAGGAGGCGCACCGTCAGCTCCAGGCGCATCGGGCTCATCGGGTGGTCCGGGCCGAAGTCGTACGCCGTGAAGACCGGGTCCCACACGACCCGGGTGCTGCTGGTCATGCCGCGACGCTAGCGTCCCCCCTGCGCCCGCCGGTCGGGCGCGCAGGCCGGCGCCCCGCCGAGCCGCCCCGACGGGGGCGCCGGGGCCCGGCGGACCGGGGTGCCCCGCCCGGTCCGGGAGGGCGCGCGGTGGACCTGGAGACGCCCCCGCGCACGCGGGGCGCCGTCCGCGGCGGCCTCGCCGGCTTCGTCCGGCGCTCCCCCGCCCGGCTCGCCGTCCTGGCCTTCGTGTCGGTGATCGGGGTCTTCACGGCGCTCCTCAGCCTCCCCGGGGCCACGAGCTCGGGCGAGCGCGCCCCGCTCGCCGACGCCCTCTTCACCGCCGTCTCCGCGGTGTGCGTGACGGGCCTCGTGACGGTGGACACGGCGACCTACTGGTCCGACCTCGGCGAGGCGATCATCCTCGCGGGCATCGCCGTGGGCGGCTTCGGCGTGCTCGTCCTCGCGAGCCTGCTGGGCCTCCTCGTGTCCCGGCGCCTCGGGCTCTCCCAGCGCCTGCTGGCGCAGAACGAGACGAAGGCGCTGCGGCTCGGCGAGGTGGGCCTGCTCATCCGCACCGTCATCCTCGCGTCGGTGGCCGTGGAGGTGGTCCTCGCCCTCGTGCTGCTGCCCCGCTTCCTCGTGGCGGGCGAGTCGCTCCCGGCCGCCGCCTGGCACGCCCTCTTCTACGGCGTCTCGTCCTTCAACAACGCCGGCTTCGTGTCGCACGCCGGCGGCCTGCCCGCGCTGGACGGGACCTCCCCCGCCGGCGACTGGTGGCTGTGCCTGCCGATCATGGTCGGCGTCGTCCTCGGCAGCCTCGGCTTCCCCGTCCTGCTCGTGCTGCGCGACCGCTGGCGCCACCCGCGCCGGTGGGGCCTGCACGCGCAGATGACCGTGGCCGGCACGGCCGTGCTGCTCGTCGTCGGCGCCGTGCTCATCGGGGCGATGGAGTGGGGCAACGCGCGCACGCTCGGCGCCCTGCCGTGGCCCGACCGCCTCCTCGCCACGGGCTTCGCCTCGGTGATGCCGCGCTCCGGCGGGTTCTCGACGCTCGACCTCACGGAGATGTCGACGGCGACCTGGCTCGTGCAGGACGCGCTCATGTTCGTCGGCGGCGGCAGCGCCTCGACGGCCGGCGGCATCCGCGTGACGACGCTGCTCGTGCTCGTCCTGGCCGTCGTCGCCGAGGCCCGCGGGGACCGCGACGCCGAGGTCTTCGGGCGTCGCGTGCCGCAGGCCTCGCTGCGCCTCGCCGTCGCCGTCGGGCTCGTCGGCACCTCGACCGTCCTCGTCGGGACGGTGGCGATGCTCGCCATCACCGGTGACAGCCTCGACGTCGTGCTCTTCGAGGTGATCTCGGCGTTCGCGACCGTCGGGCTGTCCGTCGGCGGCACCGCCGACCTGCCCGACGCCGGCAAGTACGTCCTCTCGGCGCTCATGGTCGTCGGGCGCACGGGCACCATGACCCTGGCCGCCGCCCTCGCCCTGCGCGAGAGCGGCCGGCTGTTCCGTCTCCCGGAGGAGAGGCCCATCGTTGGCTGACAGGACACGCGACGACGCCGTGCTCGTCATCGGGCTCGGCCGCTTCGGCAGCGCCATGGCCGCGGGCCTGGACCGCATGGGCCACGACGTGCTCGCCGTCGAGCGCGACCCCGAGCTCGTGCAGGAGTGGTCCGGCCGCCTCACGCACGTCGTCGAGGCCGACGCGACGAACGGCGACGCCCTCGCCCAGCTCGGCGCCCAGGACTTCCGCGTCGCGGTCGTCGGCATCGGCACCTCGCTCGAGGCGAGCGTGCTGACGACGTCGACCCTCGTCGACATGGGCGTGCCGCAGATCTGGGCCAAGGCGATCACGCCCTCGCACGGGCGCATCCTCACGCGCCTGGGCGCCCACCACGTCGTCTACCCGGAGGCGGACGCCGGCGAGCGCGTCGCCCACCTCGTGGGCGGGCGGCTGCTGGACTTCATCGAGTTCGACGACGGCTTCGCCATCGTCAAGATGCGCCCGCCGCGCGAGTGCCAGGGCTTCACCCTCGGGCAGAGCAAGGTCCGGGAGAAGTACGGCGTCACCGTCGTCGGCGTGAAGAGCCCCGGCGAGGACTTCCACTACGCCCAGCCGGACACCCGGGTGCGCGAGCGCGACCTGCTCATCGTCTCGGGGCGCACGAGCCTCATCGAGAAGTTCGCGGGGCGGCCGTGAGCGAGGGCGCCCCTGACCGTGCGACCGACCGGGCGACCGAGCGCGAGCTCGGCTACATCGCCATGCGCCTGCACGTGCTCGAGGCGCTGGCCCTCGCGGCCCGGCGGCGCGCCGAGCTCGTCGACCTCGTGGCCGACGCCCCCGACGTCACCGCGGCCGCCGCAGCCCTCGGGGCGTGGGGGCTGGACGACGCCCAGGCCCGCGCCGTGCTCGACCTCCAGGTGCGCCGCCTGGCCGGGCGCGAGCGCGAGCGGCTGGACGCCGAGCGCGAGCGGCTGGTGGCGCGGCGCGCCGAGCTGGGCGGCTGAGACCCGCCTTCCTCGCCCCGCGTCGCCGTCGGCGCTCCCGGGCCGCTGCGCCGTTGCACCCGCTGGCCGGGTCCGGTACCGAGGGAGCATGGCCCCCTCCGCCGTCGGCGGTCGACCGGCCGGCGCCAGCAGCACGGCGGGCGCCGGCCGCTTGGGCGTCCGGGCGCTCCTCAGCGGGGCGGCGCTGCTCCTGGGGGCCGTGCCGTTCCTCCTGCTGTGGCTCCTGGTCCAGCGCTCCTGGTCCCCGCTGGCGGCCCTGGACGGCGACGTCGCCGCGGACCTCAACGCCGCCGTCAGCGGGTCCCCCGCCGCGGTGGCGGCGCTGCGTGCGGTCACCAGCCTCGGTGACACCGGCACGGTCGTCCTCGCCCTCGTCCTGGCGACGGTCTTCCTGCTGGTCCGGCAGCAGCGGCGGCTCGCCGTCTTCACCGCGACCACCGGCCTCGGCCTGACCGTGCTCGTCCCGCTGACCAAGGCGGTCGTCGACCGGGCGCGACCGGTCGTGGACTCCCCCGTGGTCCAGACCCCGTCGAACGCCAGCTTCCCCAGCGGGCACGCCATGGGCTCGCTCGTCACCGCCACGGTCCTGCTCGTCCTGGTCCTGCCCGCAGCGCGCCGTCGCCTGCGGCCGTGGCTGGTGGCGGCCACCGCGCTCGTCGTCGTGGCCGTCGGGGCCTCGCGCCTGGCGCTCGGCGTGCACTACGTCTCCGACGTGCTCGCCGGCTGGGCGCTCGGGGCGTCGTGGGTGGCCCTGACGGCAGCGGCCTTCCGCGGCTGGCAGCACGACCGCGGCGTCGCGGCGCAGGAGCCGCTCGACCCGCTGGCCGTGGCACCGGACCGGGCCCCGCGCGCAGCCCCGAGCGGCGAACCGGTGCTGCCGCAGGGGCGCGCGACG
>NZ_JABEMA010000208.1 GCF_013004605.1 Pseudokineococcus marinus | reverse complement strand
ACCCGGCTGCCGACGGGGTGCCCGCCGGCAGCGCGTCCGCGGCGGACGCGCGCGCCCTCGTCGCGGGGGTCCGCGCCGCCGGCGGTGTCGTCGTCGCCACGGGCGGGTGCTTCGACGTGCTGCACGCCGGGCACGTGGGCTGCCTCGAGGCGGCGCGCCGGCTCGGCGACGCCCTCGTCGTCCTCGTGAACTCCGACGCGTCCGTGCGCCGGCTCAAGGGCGAGGGCCGCCCGGTCCAGAGCCAGGCCGACCGCGTGCGCGTCCTCGAGGCGCTGGAGGCGGTCGACGCCGTCGCCGTCTTCGACGAGGACGACCCCCGCGAGGCCCTGCGCGTCCTGCAGCCGGACGTGTGGGCCAAGGGCGGGGACTACGGCGCCGCCGGCGCCGACATGCCCGAGGCGCCGCTCGTGCGGGGCTGGGGCGGGCGGGTCGTCCTGCTCCCCTACCTCGACGGGCGCTCGACCACCGAGATCCTCCGCCGCGGGGCCCCCGCGGCGGTCGTCGCAGAGCAGGAGAACCCGTGACCGAGAGCTCCACCCCGACCGACCCGACGACGCCGGCCGACCCGGGCGCCGGGACCGGCCGCACCATCGCCCCGGCCACCGGCCCCGCCGTGGGCCCCGAGGGCGGCATGGCCGGTCAGCGCGAGCTGGGTGTCGTCTACGTCACGGGCGGCTCGTCCGGCCTCGGCGCGGCCGTCGTCGAGGTCGTCACCGCCCTCGGCGGCACCGCCGCCGTCATCGACCGCGACGCGCCCGCCTCGGGCGCCCCGCACGCCGTCGCCGACGTCTCCGACGCGGCCTCGGTCGAGCGCGCCGTCGCCGAGCTCGTCGAGCAGGTGGGCCCGCCGACGGCCGTCGTCACCGCCGCGGGCACCGACGCCGTCGGCCGCCTCGAGGACGTGCCCGCCGAGCGCTGGGCGCAGGTCGTCGGCGTCAACCTCGTCGGCACGGCCGCCGCGGTGCGCGCGTGCCTGCCGCACCTCAAGGCCTCCCGCGGCGTCGTCGTCACCGTGTCGAGCTCGCTCGGGCTGCGCGCGGCGAGCGACGCGACCGCCTACTGCGCCAGCAAGTTCGGCGTCGTCGGGCTCACCCGCGCCCTCCAGCTCGAGCTGGCCGGCGAGGTCGGCGTGACGATGCTCGTGCCCGCCGGGATGCGCACGAAGTTCTTCGACGGCCGCACCGAGCAGTACAAGCCCGGGCCGGACGCCGACCTCATGGACCCGCGCGTCGTCGCCCACTCCGTGGTCCACGCGCTGCGCCAGCCCGTCGGCACCGAGGTGCGCGAGATGGTCGTCACCGTCTCGACGGAGCCGTCCTGGCCCTGACGCCCGGCCCCTCGCCCGCCGCCCCGACGGCGTCGCCGTCGGGGGCGGCCGGGCCGCGGGTCGTCCTGGCGCTGCGCGCGCTGGGTCTCGGCGACGCCCTCACGGGCGTCCCCGCCCTGCGCGGGCTGCGGCGGGCGCGTCCCGACCACCTGCTCGTGCTCGCGGGCCCGCCGGGGCCCGGCGAGCTGCTGCGGCGGCGGGGCGTCGTCGACCGGGTGCTGCCCGTGGAGGGCGTGCGCGCCCTCGACGAGGCCGCGGTCGCCGGTGCGCTGCGCGCCCACCCCGACGTCCTGCCCCCGGGGCGCTGCGTCGACCTCGCCGCCAACCTCCACGGCCGGGGGCCGCAGAGCACCCGCGCCCTGCGCGCCGTGCTCGACGAGCGGGGCTCTCCCGCAGCGCTGCTCATCGGGCACCGTTGCGCCACAGCCGGTGTCGACGACGGCCCGGAGTGGGACGACGAGGCGGCGGAGGTCGACCGGTGGGTGCGCCTCGTCGTCGCCGCCGGCGGGCCGTGCTCGGCGGACGACCTCGTGCTGTCCCCGGCGGGCTCCGGGGTCGGCGGCGGTACGAGCCCGGGTCCGTGGGCGGGCGCGGACGAGGACGAGGGCGCGGACGAGGTCGGGGTCGACCTCCGACGTCTCGCGGGGGCGGTCGTCCTGCACCCGGGCGCCGCGTCGGGCTCACGCCGGTGGCCCGCCGACCGGTGGGCGGCGCTGGCCGCCCAGCTGCTGGCGGAGGGGCACCGGGTCGTGCTCACGGGCGCGGGCGCCGAGGCGGACCTCACGGGCGAGGTCGCCCGCAGGACACGGGCGACGAGCGCCGGAGCCGTCCGCACCGGAGGGCCCGACGACGACGCGGGGCGCCTCGTCGACCTGGCGGGCCGCTGCGACCTCGAGCAGCTGGCCGACGTGGTGGCGCGGGCCCGCGCGCTCGTCTGCGGGGACACGGGCGTGGCGCACCTGGCCACCGCCGTGCGCACGCCCTCGGTGCTCCTCTTCGGGCCGACGTCGCCGGCCGCGTGGGGGCCGGCGGTGGACCGCGACCGGCACGCCGTCCTCTGGCCGGCGCCGGACGCGGGCTACCGCGGCGACCCGCACGCCGCCGCCGTCGACCCGGTGCTCGCGCGCACCGGGGTGGGCGACGTCCTCGCCGCCCTGCGGGCGCTGCCGTCCTGCCCGGCCGCGTGAGCGAATCGACTGGGACGCAGCCCCTCGCCGCGGCGAGGGTCGCCTTCACACCGCCGCTGCACGCGCCGCAGCTGTTCGGCCACCTCGCGGCGACGGCGGTCCCCGGCGTCGAGGCGTGGACCGACGGGGCTCTCGTCCGCAGCCTCGCGCTGCCCGGTGGACCCGGAGTCGTCCGCGTCGCCCCGCCGGGGCCGGGCGAGGACGCCGTCGTCCTCGAGCTGCTGCGCGGCTCCCCCGACGACCTGCCCGCGGCGGTCGCCGCCGTCCGCTGGTGGCTGGACCTCGACGTCGACCCGGCCGCCGTCGACCCCGTCCTCGCGCGCGACGCGGTGCTGGCCCCGCTCGTCGCGGCGGCCCCCGGGAGGCGGGTGCCCCGCTCGGCCGGAGCGGCGGAGACGGCCGTGCGGGCCGTCCTCGGCCAGCAGGTGAGCACGGCGGCGGCGCGCACCCACACCGGTCGGCTCGTCGCCGCCCACGGCACGCCGCTCCCGGCGCCGGTGGCGAGCGTCACGCACGTCTTCCCGACGCCGGCGCAGCTCACCGCGGTGACGGCCGCCGAGCTGGCCCTGCCCCGCACGCGGCAGCGGACCCTCCTCGGCCTCGTCGCCGCCCTGGCCGAGGGGCTGCTCGCGCTGCCGCCCGGGCGACCCCCCGCGCCGGTGGGCGAGGAGCACCTCGCCGCCCTGCGGGCGCTGCCCGGCGTGGGCCCGTGGACGGCCTCGACCGTCGCGCTGCGCGGGCTCGGCGACGACGACGCCTTCCTGCCGGGCGACCTCGGCGCGCTCGCCGCCGCGCGCGACCTCGGCCTGGCCGACGACGCCCGGGCCCTCGAGCGCCGGTCGAGCGCCTGGTCCCCCGTGCGCGGCTACGCCCTGCAGCACCTGTGGGGCGCGCTGCCGCACCCGATCAACGCGCTGCCGGTCGGTCGCTGACCCTCGCGCGGCCCCGCACCGCGTCCGACTGGCGCGCTGGCTGTCCCCCGGGGACGGTCGGGGGGTGGTCGACGACGCGAGGGACGAGCGGCTGCCCACGGACGGCGCCGACCGCGACCGCTTGCTCGCGCGCTACCGGGAGCTCGTCCTCGACGTCCTGCCGCGGCGGGGGCGGGCGGAGGGGTGGGCCGTGCAGGTCGACCACTGCGTGGGCCGGGTCGTGCTCGACAACACCCTCGGCGGCGCCTGGCGCACCGTGCTGCCGGCCGGGCGCGGCGCGGCCTACGCGCGCCTGGCTCCCGACGACCTGGCCCGCGCCGTCGCGCTGGCCGAGCGGATGGACGCCGAGGGCGCCGACCTCGTCGCCGAGCTCGACGCGCGCAGCCTCGCCTGGCGCGGCAAGCCCGCCAAGCGGCCCCCGCGCTGAGAGGCGCCCGTGGGGGTCCGTGGAGGTCCGTCGCCTCGTCCCTCCGGCGCGACGTGCGCCGCCGCCGTCCCCAGGATGGACCGATGGCCTCCCGCGAGACGACGCACGACGACCTGCCCCCCGAGCTCGGCGAGGTGGTGGAGCGCCGCCGGCTCGGCGGCGGCGACATCGGTGCCTCGGAGGAGGTGCGGCTGGCCGACGGGCGGCGTCTCTTCGTCAAGCGCTACGCCCGCGAGGACGGCGCGGAGATGGTCGCCTCGGAGGCCGCCGGTCTGCGCTGGCTCGCCGGGGCCGACGGCGGGCCCCCCGTGCCCGAGGTCGTCGCGGCGCACGGGCAGGTGCTGGCGCTCGAGCTGGTCGACGTCGCCGGGAGCGCGGCGTCCGACGACGCGGGCCTCGAGCGGTTCGGCCGTGAGCTGGCCGCGCTGCACGACTCGGGCGCCGACGCCTTCGGCGCCGTGCCCGGGGGCGCCTCCCCGCACCTGGGGTCGCTGCGGGTGCCCGTGGAGCCGACGTCGTCGTGGCCGGCCTTCTGGGCGCAGCAGCGGGTGCTGCCGCTGGCCCGGCTGGCGACCGACCGCGGGCGGCTCGCGCCGCGCGACCTCGCCGCCGTCGAGGGCGCCGCCGCCCGCGCCGAGGAGGTCATGGGCCCGCCGGAGCCGCCGAGCCGGTGCCACGGTGACCTGTGGTGGGGCAACGTCGTCCGCGCCCGGGACGGCCGCCGGTGGCTGCTGGACCCGTCCGCGCTCGGCGGGCACCGCGAGGCCGACCTCGCGCTCCTCGACCTCTTCGGCGGGCTCCCGCCGCGGCTCGTGGCCGCCTACGAGGATGCGCACCCCCTCGCCGACGGGTGGGAGGGGCGGGTGGCGCTGCACCAGCTCGTGCCGCTCCTCGTCCACGCCGCGCTCTTCGGCGGCCCGTACGGGCCCGCGGCGGGCGAGGCAGCCCGCACCGGGCTCTGACGGCGAGGAGGACGAGGAGGACGGGGAGGCCCTGCGGCGGTCCGGCGTCAGCCGGTGACGAGCAGGGCGACGCCCCCGACGACCAGGGCCGGCACCACCGTGACGGCGCTGGCGAGGACCGCCGAGCGGCGTCGCAGCGCCAGCAGCGGGATGAGCGCGTCGCCGTCCTGGCTCACGGCGTTGGCCAGCAGCGTCGCGAAGGGCACCGCCCCGGTGAGGTAGAGCGACGTCAGGACGATCTGGACGGCGCAGCCGGGCACGAGCCCGACGAGGGCGCCGACGACGACCCCGGCGACGCCCATGAGCGGCAGCTGCGAGCCGTCGAAGCCGGTGGCGCCCGAGAGCACCTCCCAGCCGACGAAGACGGCGGCCACCCACCCGACGATGACGGACGTCTCGGCGGCGCCGCGGCGCAGCACCTCCGCCGGCGTGCTCACGTCGGCGGCCAGGCGCTCGCGCCCGCCGCGGCGGGCGAGCAGGACGGCGCCGCAGACGAGCGAACCCAGGACGCCCAGGAGGAGCAGCGGGTCGACGCCGCCCAGGGCGGCCAGCGGTCCGGTGCGCGCCTGCGCCGCGACGGCGACGGCGGCGGGCACCGACAGCAGGACCACCGCCCAGAAGACCCGCTCGAGCGGCTCCAGCCGCCCGGCGGGCGCGGGCGCACGTGGGGGCGACGGCTCGGACGCCGA